>NZ_JBEXSZ010000021.1:0-76194 GCF_040613865.1 Streptomyces sp. NPDC006197
GCGGCGCCGAAGAAGGTCAGGTCGCCGTCGACCCGCTCGGACTTGGCGGCGGCGGCGTAGGTGAGCTGGCGGGCGGCCTCCAGCTTCATGGCCATGTCGGCGAGCATGAACTGCACGCCCTGGAAGTCGGCGATCGGCTTGCCGAACTGCTTGCGCTCGCCGACGTAGCCCTTGGCGTAGTCCAGGGCGCCCTGGGCGACGCCGAGGGCCTGGGCGGCGATGGTGATGCGGGTGTGGTCGAGGGTCTTCATGGCGGTGGCGAAGCCGGTGCCCTCGGCGCCGATCATGCGGTCGGCGGGGATGCGGACGTTGTCGAGGTAGACCTCGCGGGTGGGCGAGCCCTTGATGCCGAGCTTCTTCTCCGGGGCGCCGAAGGACACCCCCGGGTCGGACTTCTCCACCACGAACGCGGAGATGCCCTTGGAGCGCTTGTCGGGGTCGGTGACGGCCATCACGGTGTAGTACTCCGACACGCCGGCGTTGGTGATCCAGCGCTTGACGCCGTTGAGCACCCAGAAGTCGCCGTCGCGTACCGCGCGGGTCTTCATCCCGGCCGCGTCCGAGCCGGCGTCGGGCTCGGAGAGGGCGTAGGAGAACATCGCCTCGCCCTTGGCCAGGGGGGCGAGGTACTTCTTCTTCAGTTCCTCCGAGCCGGACAGGATCACCGGCAGCGAGCCCAGCTTGTTGACCGCCGGGATCAGCGAGGAGGAGCAGCAGGCGCGGGCGACCTCCTCGATCACGATCACCGTGGCCAGCGCGTCCGCGCCGGCGCCGCCGTAGCTCTCGGGCACGTGCACGGCGTGCAGGTCGTTGGCGACCAGCGCGTCCAGGGCCTCCTGGGGGAAACGGCCCTCCTCGTCCACCGCCGCCGCGAACGGGGCGATCTTCGCCTCCGCGAGGGCACGCACCGACTCACGGAGCATGTCGTGCTCCTCCGAGGGCCGATAGAGGTCGAAGTCAGTCGTACCCGCCACGTTCATTCACTCCCACACTTGCTAACTACCGTTAAGTAACTCGAATGGTAGGGCGTGACCGGGCCCCGGACCAGGGCCCGACTATGCTCGGGCAGGCATTCCGCCCGACGTTCCCATGGAGTCCCGCATGGCCCTCAAGATCACCGTGATCGGCACCGGCTACCTCGGCGCCACCCACGCCGCGGCCATGGCGGAGCTGGGCTTCGAGGTGCTCGGCCTGGACGTCGTCCCCGAGAAGATCGAGATGCTGTCCGCCGGACGCGTCCCGATGTACGAGCCGGGCCTGGAGGAGCTGCTCGCGAAGCACGTGGCCGGCATCGAGGGGTCGAGCGGGCGGCTGCGCTTCACCACCTCCTGGGAGGAGGTCGGCGCCTTCGGCGACGTGCACTTCGTCTGTGTGAACACCCCGCAGAAGCACGGCGAGTACGCCTGCGACATGAGCTACGTGGACGCCGCCTTCGCCTCCCTCGCCGGGGTCGTCCGCGACGGGGCCCTGGTCGTCGGCAAGTCGACCGTGCCGGTCGGCTCGGCCGAGCGGCTCGCGGCGCTCCTCCCGGAGGGCGTCGACCTCGCCTGGAACCCCGAGTTCCTGCGGGAGGGCTTCGCCGTCCAGGACACCCTGCACCCGGACCGGATCGTGGTCGGCGTGCGCGGCTCCGGCGAGCGGGCCGAGAAGACGCTCCGCGAGGTGTACGCGGTCCCCGTCGGCGAGGGCTCGCCGTTCGTGGTGACCGACTTCCCGACGGCCGAACTCGTGAAGACGGCCGCCAACTCCTTCCTGGCCACGAAGATCTCCTTCATCAACGCGATGGCGGAGGTCTGCGAGGCCGCCGGCGGCGACGTCGTCAGGCTCGCGGAGGCCATCGGCCACGACGACCGGATCGGCGCCAAGTTCCTGCGCGCCGGCATCGGCTTCGGCGGCGGCTGCCTCCCGAAGGACATCCGGGCCTTCATGGCCCGCGCGGGCGAGCTGGGCGCCGACCAGGCCCTGACCTTCCTCCGCGAGATCGACTCGATCAACATGCGGCGGCGCGGCCAGATGGTCGAGCTGGCCCGCGAGGCCCTCGGCGGGTCCACCTTCCTGGGCCGCCGGGTCGCCGTGCTCGGCGCCACCTTCAAGCCGGACTCGGACGACGTCCGCGACTCCCCCGCCCTGAACGTGGCCGGCCAGATCCACCTCCAGGGCGGCCAGGTGACCGTCTACGACCCGAAGGGCATGGAGAACGCCCGCCGGGTCTTCCCGACCCTCGGCTACGCCTCCTCCGCCCTGGAGGCGGTGCGCGGGGCGGACGTGGTGCTGCACCTGACCGAGTGGCGCGAGTTCCGCGAGCTCGACCCGGCGGAGCTGGCCGGGGTCGCCTCGACGCGGGTGATCCTCGACGGCCGCAACGCCCTCGACGGGGAGCGGTGGCGGGCGGCCGGCTGGACGTACCGGGCGATGGGCCGCCCGACCGCCTGACGGTACGGGACGGAGGGGCGCACCTGGTGCGCCCCTCCGTCCCGTCCGCGTACGGCTCAGGCCGCGGCCCGCCGGATCCGGTTCGTCCGGGACAGGAACTCCGTCTCCCGCAGCGCCCGGGTGGCGTTGCCGTGGGCGAGGCCGACCAGTTCCTGCGCGGTCCAGCCCCGGCGGAGCAGCTCGGCGAAGAGCGGTGCGTAGCCGACGGCCGGGGCGGTGGTGTGGGAGACGCCGACGCACTGCGGGCCCGCCCCCGCCCGTACCCGGTCGAGGGCGTCGGCGGCGGCCGCCGGGTCCTCGGTGACGGTGACCATGAGGACGGCGCCGTTCCCGCCGAGGAGGCGCAGGACGTCGTCCGGCAGGGCCTCCGGAGCCGCCCTGGTCAGCAGGGCGGGGGCGCGGGTGACCGCGAGGGCGCTGCGGACCGTGTCCGGGTCGGCGCCGGAGAGGTCCACGGCCAGGCCGATGCGGTTCATCTCCCGTACGGCGTCGCGGGCGAAGCGGTCGAAGCAGGTGAGGTTCACGGCCCGCACGCCCAGGGCGTGGTAGGCCCGCAGGGTGGCGGCCGAGCCGCCGAGCGCCGTCCAGCCGACCGGGCCGAGCAGGGCGGCGACGCGGCCGCAGTTGCGGGCGTCGGCCAGCTCGGAGGAGGTGTGCGCGAGGCGCAGGTCCTCGGGGCAGGTGGCGACGAGGGCGCGGACGGAGTCGATCCGCCGCAGGGTCCCGATGACGCCCTCGTCCGCCTCGACGTGCAGGGACCAGAGCTGGGCCCCGGCCTCCCGGGCGCGGACGGGCGGCAGGTCCTCGGGGTCGAGGGACTCGGGAAGCTCGGTGTGCCCCTCGGTGACGGGCTGGGCGGCCAGGAGGGCGCGGGCCCGGGCCGTCTCGTCGAGCGGCGGGGGTGGTGGGTCCGGGGGCGTGGGCGGCGGGGACGGGTCCGGGGGCGTGGGCACGCCGGCGGCAGGGGCGGTGGAGAGGGTGGGATGGTCGTCTAGCAGTTCCGCCATGGTGTGACTCCGGACTCGGCGATGCAGTACCGCCCCGCCGAGCGCGGCGGGGCGGTACCGTCCACCGTGCCACCGGCCCCCTCGGGGGGCTCGGTGGGCTGGACCGTCCGGGTGACGACAGGCCCTACGGAGCGTCGAGCGCGTCGATCGTCGCGTTCGACGGGGCCGTGCGGGCCTTCAGGTCGCGGGAGACCGCTTCCGCGTCCCTCAGGGCGCGGACCGCGTTGGACCAGGTCAGCTTGGCCAGGTCCGGGCGGGACCAGCCGCGGTCCAGGAGCTCCGCGATCAGGTTCGGGTAGCCAGCGACGTCGTCGAGGCCGGCCGGGGTGAAGGCCGTGCCGTCGTAGTCGCCGCCGATGCCGATGTGGTCGATGCCGGCGGCCTCGCGCATGTGGTCGAGGTGGTCGGCGACCGTGGCGGCGGTGGCGACCGGGCGGGGGTTGGCCTCCTCGAAGGCGCGGTGCAGCCGCATCGCCTCGGGGGTGGTGTCGAGGTGGTCGAAGCCGTGCGCCCGGAGGTTGTCGTCCGCCCGGGCGGTCCACTCGACGGCCGCGGGGAGGATGAACTTGGGCACGAAGGTGGCCATCGCGACGCCGCCGTTCGCGGGCAGCCGCTCCAGGACGTCGTCCGGGATGTTCCTCGGGTGGTCGCAGACCGCCAGGGACGAGGAGTGCGAGAAGATCACCGGCGCCGCCGTGGCGTCGAGCGCGTCCCGCATCGTCGTCGCGGCGACGTGCGAGAGGTCGACGAGCATGCCGGAGCGGTTCATCTCGCGGACGACCTGCCGGCCGAAGGCGGAGAGTCCGCCGACGCCGGGCTCGTCGGTCGCCGAGTCCGCCCAGTCGTTGTTGTCGTTGTGCGTGAGCGTCATGTAGCGCACGCCGAGGGCGTGCAGCGCGCGCAGGGTGGCGAGGGAGTTGTTGATCGAGTGGCCGCCCTCGGCGCCCTTGAGGGAGGCGATGCGGCCCTGCTTCCGGGCCGTCTCCATGTCGTCCGCCGTGAGGGCCGGGGCGAGGTCGGCGGCGTACCGGTCGAGGAGCTGGTCGACGACGTCGATCTGCTCCAGGGTCGCGCTGACCGCGTCGTCCCCGGCCAGCCGGCAGGGCACGTACACCGACCAGAACTGGGCGCCGACGCCGCCGGCCCGGAGCCGGGCGAGGTCGGTGTGGAGCGCGCCGGTCTGGTCCGCGCCGATGTCCATCCGATCCAGGTCGTAGCGCACGTGCTCGCGCAGCGCCCACGGGAGGTCGTTGTGGCCGTCGACGACGGGGTGGCCCGCGAGCAGCTCGCGGGCCTCCTCCAGACGGTCGGCCGCGGTCACCTGGCGAAGCCGAAGGACGCCGCGCCCTCGACCTTGGCCCGCAGCCGCTTGCCCTTCTCCGTGGCCTGGTCGTTGAGCTCCTGCAGGAACTCGGTCATCCGGGTGCGGAGCTCGGCGTCGTGCGCGGCGAGGATCCGGGCCGCGAGCAGGCCCGCGTTGCGCGCGCCGGCGACGGAGACCGTGGCGACGGGGATGCCGGCCGGCATCTGCACGATGGAGAGCAGCGAGTCCATGCCGTCGAGGTACTTCAGCGGCACCGGCACGCCGATGACCGGCAGCGGGGTGACGGAGGCGAGCATGCCCGGGAGGTGGGCGGCGCCGCCGGCGCCCGCGATGATCGCCTGGAGCCCGCGGCCGGCGGCCTCCTCGCCGTACGCGATCATCTCGCGCGGCATCCGGTGCGCGGAGAGGACGTTCACCTCGTACGGGATCTCGAACTCGTCGAGGGCCTGGGCCGCGGCCTCCATGACGGACCAGTCCGAGTCGGACCCCATCGCGATGCCAATGAGCGGATTACTCAACGATCGTTCCTCGCAGATAGCCGGCGGCGTGACGGGCGCGCTCCAGCACGTCGTCGAGGTCGTCGCCGTAGGTGTTGACGTGGCCCACCTTGCGACCGGGCTTCACGTCCTTGCCGTACATGTGGATCTTGAGCTGCGGGTCCCTGGCCATGCAGTGCAGGTACGCGGAGTACATGTCCGGGTAGTCGCCGCCCAGGACATTGCACATCACGGTCCACGGCGCGCGCGGGCGCGGATCGCCGAGGGGCAGGTCGAGAACCGCCCGGACGTGGTTGGCGAACTGCGAGGTGATCGCCCCGTCCTGGGTCCAGTGGCCGGAGTTGTGCGGGCGCATCGCCAGTTCGTTGACGAGGATGCGGCCGTCCTTCGTCTGGAACAGCTCGACGGCGAGGTGGCCGACGACGCCCAGCTCCTTGGCGATCCGGAGGGCCAGCTCCTGCGCCTGCCCCGCGAGCTCCTCGTCGAGGCCGGGCGCGGGCGCGATGACCGTGTCGCAGACGCCGTCGACCTGGCGGGACTCGACGACGGGGTAGGCGACGGCCTGGCCGTGCGGGGAGCGGACGATGTTCGCCGCGAGCTCGCGGACGAAGTCGACCTTCTCCTCGGCGAGGACCGGGACCCCGGCGCGGAAGGGGTCGTGGGCGTCCTCGGGCGTGCGGACGAACCAGACGCCCTTGCCGTCGTAACCGCCGCGCACGGTCTTCAGGATGATCGGGAAGCCGCCGACCTCGGCCGCGAAGGCCGCGGCGTCGGCCGGATCGGCGACGATGCGGTGCCGGGGGCTGGGCGCGCCGATCTCGTCGAGCCTCGCACGCATCACCCCCTTGTCCTGCGCGTGCACGAGGGCCTCGCGGCCGGGGCGGATGACGACGCCGTCCGCTTCCAGGGCCGCCAGGTGCTCCGCGGGCACGTGCTCGTGATCGAAGGTGATCACGTCGCAGCCGCGCGCGAAGTCACGCAGCGTGTCCAGGTCGCGGTAGTCGCCGAGGACGACCTCGCTCACCACCTGGGCCGCGGAGTCCTGCGGGGTGTCGCTGAGGAGCTTGAACTTGATGCCGAGGGGGATGCCGGCCTCATGGGTCATACGGGCGAGCTGCCCGCCTCCGACCATGCCTACTACGGGGAACGTCACCCTCTTAGGGTATCCGCACCATCGGGGAACACTCGTCCGGCTGTGCTTTGGCACAAGTTCCGGGTGGGTGGGGCATGCCCGGGAAACGGGTTGTCCACAGGTTTGCGAGCTACACGGGCGGGTGACAGGGGCCCTGGTTAGCATGGATGGGTTGACGTCGCCCGGACGTCATCCGGACGGACGGACACTGCGATCACCATGAGTGAACCCGGCGCACTGCGTATGCGACTCGAGGGGCTCTTCCGCGAGGTCGCCAAGTTCGGTGCCGTGGGTGCCGTCGGGGTCCTGGTCGACCTCGGCGTGTTCAACCTCGTCCGTCACTTCTCGGAGCTGCCGGTCGTGCGGGCGAGCATCGTCGCCACCGTGGTGGCGATCGTGTTCAACTACCTCGGCTTCCGTTACTTCACCTACCGGGACCGGGACAAGAGCAGCCGCACCAAGGAGCTGGTGCTCTTCCTCCTCTTCAGCCTGGTCGGCCTGGTGATCCAGAACGGCCTGCTGTACGCGGCGACGTACGGCTTCGGCTGGGACTCCCCGCTGCAGAGCAACTTCTTCAAGTTCTTCGGCATCGGCGTCGCGACGCTGTTCCGCTTCTGGTCGTACCGCACGTGGGTGTTCCGCGCACTGCCGGCGAAGGAGGCCGTGCAGACCGCCGAATCGTTCCTGGAGAAGCCCCCGCGGCAGACGGTCCGCCGCCAGCCGGACCACGTCTGACCTGCCCTTTCGCCGCCGGGGGCCCTCGAGCGTGGGCTACCGTACGGGGCGGTCCTGCGGCTCCGTCGTGACGCTCCTGACCTCGCGGCTCAGGAAGAGCGCGAAGACCGGCGGCTGCTGCTGGAGCAGTTCGAGACGCCCGCCGTCCGCCTCCGCCAGGTCCCGGGCCACCGCCAGGCCGATCCCCGTCGAGCTGCGCCCGCTCACCGCCCGCTCGAAGATCCGCGCGCCGAGGTCGGCGGGGACGCCCGGGCCCTCGTCGGTGACCTCGATCACCGACTGGTTGCCGGTGACGCGGGTGCGCAGGGCGACCGTGCCGCCGCCGTGCATGAGCGAGTTCTCGATCAGGGCGGCGAGGACCTGGGCGACCGCGCCCGGGGTGCCGACCGCCCGCATGCCCTGCTTGCCGGAGTGCACGATGGCCCGCCCCGCGCTGCGGTAGGCCGGGCGCCACTCCTCGATCTGCTGCTTGATGACCTCGTCCAGGTCGAAGGCGACGGCGGAGCCGGTGCGGGGGTCCCGGGCGTTGGTGAGGAGCCGCTCGACGACGTCGGTGAGCCGCTCGACCTGGGTGAGCGCGATCGTCGCCTCCTCCTTGACCGTGTCCAGCTCCTCGGCGAGGGCGACCTCCTCCAGGCGCATGGAGAGCGCGGTGAGGGGCGTACGGAGCTGGTGGGAGGCGTCGGCGGCGAGCCGGCGCTCGGCGGTGAGCATCCGGGCGATGCGCTCGGCGGAGGCGTCGAGGACGTCCGCGACCCGGTCCAGCTCGGGCACCCCGTACCGCTTGTGCCGGGGCCGCGGGTCGCCGGAGCCGAGCCGCTCGGCGGTCTCGGCGAGGTCCGTGAGCGGGGACGCCAGCTTGTTCGCCTGCCGTACGGCGAGGAGGACGGCGGCGACGACCGCGAGCAGGGCCACCGCGCCGATGATCAGCAGGGTGCGGCCGACCTCGGCGGTCACCGCGGAGCGGGACTCCTCGACGACCACGGTCTCGCCGCGCTCGCCGTGGGCGGTGCCCCGGATGGCCTCGCCGTCGGGGCGGGTGCCGATCTCGATGGCGTCGCGGCCGGGGATGCTGATCCGGGCGTACCGCTTGGCGCCGCCCTGCTCGGCGAGGATGTCCGGGTTGACCGGCTCGCCGCCGATGAGCCGGCTGTCGACGATGGAGACGAGCCTCAGCGCCTCCGAGTCCACGCTCTCCTGGGCGCTGCTGGAGATCGTGCGGGTCTCGACGGCGACCAGGGAGACGCCGAAGACGGCGATGACGACGAGGACGACGGCGAGGGTGGAGTTGATCAGGCGGCGGCGCATGGGCCCTCCGGGGGGTGCTGGGAGTGCGGCGTCCCTGGGGTGCGGGCCCGGGTGCGGGGGCGGCCCCGGGGTGCGGGTTCAGGCGCGGGAGCCTGGGCCCGGCAAGGGGCGCCGTCCCGTTGTGCCCACCCTCCCCCAAGCTCTCGGCTTCGCTCGAGCAGGGGGGACCCCCTTGCCCCAGCGGAACAGTTGCCCACAACGGGGTGGGCGGGGCGGAGGTCGGGGACGGCGGGTTAGCTCTTCTCGAAGCGGAAGCCGACGCCTCGGACCGTGGCGATGTAGCGGGGGTTCGCCGCGTCGTCGCCGAGCTTCTTGCGCAGCCAGGAGATGTGCATGTCGAGGGTCTTGGTGGAGGACCACCAGGTGGTGTCCCAGACCTCGCGCATCAGCTGGTCGCGGGTGACGACCCGGCCGGCGTCCCGGACCAGGACGCGGAGGAGGTCGAACTCCTTCGCGGTGAGCTGGAGCTCCTCGTCGCCCATCCAGGCGCGGTGCGACTCGACGTCGATCCGGACGCCGTGGGTCGCGGGGGCGACGGCGGGCTCGGTGGAGCCGCGCCGGAGCAGGGCCCGGACGCGGGCGAGGAGCTCGGCGAGCCGGAAGGGCTTGGTGACGTAGTCGTCGGCGCCCGCGTCGAGCCCGACGACGGTGTCGACCTCGTCGGCGCGGGCGGTGAGGACCAGGATCGGCACCGTGTGGCCCTCGGCGCGCAGCCGGCGGGCGACCTCCAGGCCGTCCATGCCGGGCAGGCCCAGGTCGAGCACGACCAGGTCGACGCCGCCCTGGAGGCCGGCGTCGAGGGCGGTGGGGCCGTCCTCGCGGACCTCGACCTCGTACCCCTCTCTCCGCAGGGCGCGGGCCAGCGGCTCCGAGATGGATGCGTCGTCCTCGGCGAGCAGTACACGGGTCATGGGGTGATGGTAGTCCGCACGGCGCCCGGGCCGGGGCGGGATCCGCAGGGCCCGGATGACCCCTGGGGATCTTGTGGGCATCCATCAGATGACCTTCGAAAGATCGCGTACGGTTCCCTTGTCGCCTGTGATCCATGTCTCAAGTCCTTCCATATCCGACCCTGTCGTGTCGTATGGTGGCGATACGTCAGTAGCGGTAATCGGGGACCTTTGGCCAGCTTCGCGCGCCAAGGTCCTCTTTCTGCGTAGGGTCGGCCCGGCCGAACCTGGAGACGGTGAAGACCTGTGGGCCGGGTCCCGGAGCGCGCACACGCGCCTGCCGGGGCGTGGATCCCGGCGGAGTCCCTCGACCCCGCCGGTGCCGGCCTCCCCCACCGGGCGCATCACGCTCACAAGGCGTGCGTCCCGACAGAGCAAGGATCGACATGGCGTCCAGCCTGACGACGGCTTCGAACGGAACCTCTGATTCCGGGAAGACGTTCTTCGGCCACCCCCGTGGTCTGGCCACCCTCTTCATGACCGAGATGTGGGAGCGCTTCTCCTACTACGGCATGCGGGCCCTTCTCGTTCTGTACCTGGTCTCCGGCGGCGCGGACGCGGCGACCGGCAGCCAGGGTGGCGGCCTCGCCATGACGGCGGCCACGTCGACGGCCATCTACTCGGTGTACGTCTCGATGGTCTACCTGATGGCCATGCCCGGCGGCTGGTTCGGCGACCGCGTCTGGGGCGCCCGCAAGACCGTCACCATCGCCGGTTTCGTGATCATGGCCGGTCACGCCTCGCTGGCCATCCCCGGCCAGGCGATGTTCTTCGTCGGCCTGGCGCTGGTCGCCGCCGGCTCCGGTCTGCTCAAGGCCAACATCTCCACGATGGTCGGCCACCTCTACGACGGCCCGGACGACCCGCGCCGTGACGGTGGCTTCACGCTCTTCTACGTCGGCATCAACCTCGGCGCCTTCCTCGCCCCGCTGGTCATCGGCACCGTCGGCGAGAACTACAACTGGCACCTGGGCTTCCTGCTCGCGGCCGTCGGCATGGCCCTGGGCCTGGCCCAGTTCCTGTACGGCAGCCGCCACCTGAACGAGAAGAGCAGCGTCGTCCCGAACCCGCTCGACGCCGCGGAGCGCAAGGCGATCCTGGTGAAGGTGTGCCTCACGGTCGTCGCCGTCGCCGTCTTCTACGGCATCGTCGTCGCCGCCGGCATGTACACCCTGAACTGGGCGCTGGTTCCGATCACCCTCGCCGGCCTGATCATCCCGATCGCCGTGATCGTCCGCATCAAGCGCGACAAGGACCTGACCAAGACCGAGCAGTCGAAGGTCTCCGGTTACATCTGGTTCTTCGTGGCCGCGGCCGTCTTCTGGATGATCTACGACCAGGGCGGCTCGACCCTGTCCCTCTTCGCGGACAGCAAGACCGCCGACCACATCGGTCCGCTCAGCTTCCCGGCCACCTGGTTCCAGTCGCTGAACCCGCTGTTCGTCATGGCGCTGGCCCCGGTCTTCGCCTGGCTGTGGCTGTGGCTCGCCCGCCGCAACCAGGAGCCGAGCACGATCGTGAAGTTCTCGCTGGGCCTCCTCGGCATCGGCATCTCGTTCTTCGTGTTCCTCGCCCCGATCGGCCTGGCCGGCGACGGCAAGGTCAGCCCGATGTGGCTGGTCGGCATCTACATGATCCAGACCATCGCCGAGCTGTGCCTGTCCCCGGTCGGCCTGTCGCTGACCACGAAGATGGCCCCGCAGAAGTACGCCTCGCAGATGCTGGGCGTCTTCTTCCTCGCCGTCACCGCCGGTGACTGCACCACGGGTCTGCTCTCCCTCGCGGGCGTGGACCTGAACGGCACGGGCATCATCGCCCTGGAGGCGGCGGCCGCCACTCTCGCCGCCTTCGCGATCTTCATGTACCGCAAGAAGGTCCGGGCGCTCATGGGCGACGTCCACTGACGTCCGTCCGTACGCCTCGGAGGGCCGCCGCACCGGGTTCGGTGCGGCGGCCCTCCGCCGTTTCCGCCCGCCTACCTGCGCAGCCGCGCCCAGGGGGTGAAGGTGAAGACCGCGCCGCCGACGAGGACGATCGTGCCCGCGACGAGGGCGAGGGCGCGCAGGGCGCCGTCGTTCTCGGCGCCGGTGTGGGCGAGGCTCCCGCCGTCGGAGCCGCCGGAGCCGCCGGAGCCGGACCCGGACCCGGAGGAGCCCGAGGCGGTGCTCGTGTCCGTCCCGCCGTCGGAGCCGCCGGAGGCGCCACCGGCCTGCTTGCTCGTGTCCAGCGTCAGGGAGGCCTGCACGGCGCCCTTGACCTGGCAGGGGATGACGATCGGCGAGCCGCCGAGCGAGACGCTGATGGTGAGCGCGCCGGGGCTGAGGGTGGACCTGCCCGTCGCTCCGGGGGTGTAGGTGCCCTTCATGTCGGGCAGGTCGACCGGCTTGCCCGCTTCGAGGGGGGCCGCGTTGGCGGGGCCGGTGACCTTCACCGTTCCGCTGTCGGCGCCGCCGAGCCCGACCGCCATGGACGGCTTGAGGGCGCCGGCGGGCAGGGCCGCCGGGCTGTCCATGACGCCCTTGGCGGTCTTGACCGTGAGGTCGTAGCCGTTGCCGTTCTTCCTGGCGTCGATCGTCACCTTGGAGGCGATCGAGGTGGGGCCGGGGGGCTGGCAGGAGAACTGGACCGCGACCTGCTTGCCGGGGAAGTCGGTCTGCCCGCCGGAGCCGCCGCCTGAGCTTCCGCCGGAGCCTCCGGTGCCGCTTGTTCCTCCTGTTCCTCCTGTTCCTCCCGTTCCTCCGGAGGAGCTGGTCGCGGAGCCGCCGGTGTTGTTCGAGCCGCCGCCGGTGGAGCTCGTACCGCCGCCGGAGGTGGTCGTGGAGCCGCCCGAGGTCGTACCGCCCGACGTGGTCGTCGTACCGCCCGACGTCGTCGTCCCCCCTCCCCCGTCCGTGACCTTGATCGTCGCGCCGACCGGCACCGCCTCCTTCGGGGAGCACTTGGTGTCCGTCGACAGGGGCTTGGAGACGTTGATCGTGTACTTGCCGGGCGTCAGCGTGATCTCGCCCGCCTTCTCCAGCTTCAGCTTCCCCTTCATGTCGGGCAGGACCATCGGGGAGTTCTTGGGGATCGGCGGGTTCTGCCGGGGGCCCTCCATCGCGACGGTCCCGCTCCCGGCGCCGCCGACGGTGAGGACGCCGGTCGGCTTCACCGTGTCCTTGCCGAGGTCGAGGACGTCGGGGTTCTTCGAGGCGGCCTGGACCGTCTTCCAGACGATCTCGACCTCGTCGCCGACCTTGGCCTCCGCGGGTGCGGTGATCAGCACCTTCGTCGTGCCCTGGACGGGCGGAAGGCCCGAGATCGACGGCGGGATGCACTCCGTCGCATAGCTCACCTCGGCGGCCTGGGCGGGGCCGGCGGCATACAGGATCCCCGCGCCGCCGAGCATCAGCGCGACTCCGGCCGCGCTCATCCTCCGTTGCGTACTCACACCTGTCCCTTCGTCGTCGGGCTGCTGCTCTCTGGCGCTGACGGTGCGGAGTCAGGGCTGAACCACGGCAGGGCCGCGGTCGTCTCCCCGTCCCCCGGTGCGGGGGCGGAAGCGGGTGTACGGGCCGGGGCGCGGCGACGCGGGCGCGCCCTCGCCCGGGTCCTGGCGGCCGGGGCCCGGCCGGCCCCGGAAGCGGGCCGCGCGCGGTCGACCACGGCCATGCCGATCCGGAACAGCGCGGCGGGCACCACGACGGCGAGGAGCACCCAGAAGAGGGTCACGCCCCAGGGCCTGCCGACGCCCCAGGGCTGCTCGACGAGGAGCTTGCCCGCGTACTTCACGGAGACCTGGTAGTCGCCGTGCGCGCCGGCGGTGAGCTCGGCGGGGAGGCGGATCAGGGCCTTCCCGCCGGGTTCGATCGTGCCGCGCCACTGGCGTTCCTCGTACTGCGGGGCGAAGACGCCGTGGCTGGTGCCGACCTGGAAGACCGGGTCCTTGACGGGGGCCGGGCCGAGGTTGCCGACGGTGAGGACGACCTCGCGGCGCGGGGGCGCCCCGAACCAGACGAGGAGCCCGCTGGAGCCGTCGAGGCGTACGGCGGCGAGGACGGCGAGGCGGCCGTCGCCGGAGGCTTCGGGGAGCGGGGCCGTGGGGTGGCCGGCGACCGCGAACTCCTTGTCGACGGCGTCCTGTTGTCCGGTGACGCCGGCGACGTGCACCACGCAGGGGCAGGGCTCGGGCGGTTCGGCGACGGGGAGCTTCGTGCTGAACGCGCCCCTGGCGTCGACGGTGGCGGCCCGGCCCTCGGCGTTGGCGCAGGAGTTGGTGCCGCCGATGACGCCCTTGCCGGGGGCGCCCTGGCCGCAGATCAGGAGCATGAGCAGCGCGCCGGGCTTCCAGCCGCTGCCGCTGACGGTGATCTCGCCGCCCTTGCCGCCCTCGGTCTTCGAGAGCTCGACCACCGGCCCCGGGGCCGCCGTCGCCGCGGGGAGGGCGGGCAGCAGGACGAGGGCGAGGGCGGTGAGGAGTGCGGCGGCCGTACGGATCGTCCTCATGGTGCCTCCGGCGCCGGCTGGGTACGGGACTTTCCGCGCCGCCGTAGCGCGTACCCGGCTCCGGCCGCCGCCGCGACGAGCAGTCCGGCCGCTCCCGCCGACGCGGGGCCCGAGGCGAAGGCGGCCTCGGTGCGGGCGGTGGCGGGGGCGGCGCCCGGTGCGGTGGCCGTCAGCCGGACGGTGACGGAGTCGAGGGCGGGCGGGTCGGGCCAGGGCTCGGTCCGGGTGGCCCGCTCGCCGGGGCGCAGGGTGAGCGGCAGGGCACGGTCCGGCCGGTCGAGGACGGTGCCGAGGAGGCCCTCGGCGCGGACCGCGAGGCGCGGGGCGAGGACCGTGGTGCCGCGGTTGACCAGGGTGTAGCGGAGGTCGCCGGTGGCCCCGTCGACGTGGACGTCCTCGACGGTGAGCGCGGCGAGGCGCGGTCCGCTGACCCGTAGCCGCAGGTCGACGCGGACCTCCCGGCCGGCGGCCGAGGCGCGGACGGTGCCGCGGTGTTCGCCGGGCGGGGTGTCCGCGGTGACGGTCACGGCGAAGGGCACGTCGGCCCGGGTCCTGGCGGGCACGCGTACGGTCCGCGCGGCGAAGGACACCGGGGTGCCCTGGCCGGTGAGGCGGACGGTGAGCGGTGCGGTGCCGGGGTTGGTGACCGACAGGGTGTCCTGGAGGACGCTGCCGGCCGGGCCCTCCAGGTAGGCGTACGGCCGTCCGGCGGCGGGCGCCGCCGTCCAGTCCCCGGCGCCGGGGGGCGCCGCCGCGACCGCGCCGAGGAGGGCGACGGCGGCGGCCACGAGCCCGGCGCGGGCGTGCGGCCGCATCAGCGTGCCGTGCGCCGCGTGAGCCAGAGGACTCCGGCGGCGCCGGTCAGCAGGACGGTGCCGCCGAGGGTGCCGAGCGCCGGGGCGGAGTCCAGCGGGCCGGTCCTGGGCAGCTGGTCGCCGTCGCTGGCGGGCGGCGGGGCGTCGTCCTCCGAGCCTCCGCCGGCGACCCCGGTGACCTGGAGCTCCAGCGACGGCTTCGGGTTGTTCTTCGGTGTGCAGACGGCCGCGTCCATGCCGAGGGCGTGCACGGTGAGGGTGCCCGCCGTGAAGGTGACCCTGCCGTTCTTCTTCGGGGTGAACGTGCCGGTCAGCGTGCCGATCCTGATCGGGGTGTCGGGCGGGACGGCGGCCGTGTTCGGCGTCCCCGTGACCTTCACCGTGCCGCTCGCGTCCCCGCCGAGGACGAGCTCGGCGCGCGGGGTCATGACGCCCTTGGGGAGCTCGACCGGGCTGTCGGAGACGCCTTTGTCGAACGACATGGTGATCGTGTAGCCGCCGCCGCTCTTCACGGCCTTGATGTCGACGGGCGAGACGGCGTTCTTGGGGCCGATCTTCGTCTCGCAGGCGTAGTCGACGTCGACGACGGCCGCCCGGGCGGCCGGTGCTCCGGCCAGCACGGTCGCGCCCGCCACCGCGGCCGCCGCCGTGAGCGCGGCGGTCGTTCTCCTCCGGTTCGGCACCTTGGACACCCCGAGCACCCCTCACCGCAACGTAACTGACGGTCTTTCAGATTGGCCGTCAAGGTACGCCCGGGGCCCTGAGGAGGGAAGGCAGGGGAAAGGGTGAACTTGTGAAGGTCCTAAACGGGTGCGGCCAGTTCGGCCCAGACCGTCTTGCCGGGGGCTCCCGGGGTGCGGTCGATGCCCCAGTCCAGGCAGAGCCGCTGCACGATGAACATGCCGTGGCCGCCCGGCCGCCCGGACCGGTGCGGGGTACGCGGCGCGGGCTGTCCGGCGCCGCGGTCGGTGACTTCGAGGCGCAGCGTCCGGGGCATCCGCAGGACGCGCAGCCGCTCGGGGCCCTCGGCGTGCAGACAGGCGTTGGTGACGAGCTCGGAGACGACGAGCAGGACGTCCTCGGCGGCGGCCCTGCGGTCGGCGGTGGCGGCCGGCAGCCAGCCCCACTCGTGGAGCGCCGTCCGCGTGAAGTCGCGCGCGAGCGGCACGGTGCCGCTGGTCTCGCCGAGGGCGAGCGTACGGACGTCGGAAGCTTGGTCCATCAACGCTTCACCTCACCTATCGACGGGACGGAGGAACAGGAATGTACGAGCACCACGGAGCGTGGCCGAGCGGTCGTGCGACGTGGCGGCCTCAGTCCGGGAGGGCTGTGGCGAGCGTCTCGTGGACGGTGAAGACGGCGTCCGCGCCCGTGATGTGGAACACCCGGGCCACCGCGGGCGGCATCGCCACCAGATGGACGCCGCCGCCGGCCGCGTCCGCCCTCAGCCGGGCGCCGAGCAGCACGTTGAGCCCGGTCGAGTCGCAGAACTCCAGGCCCGAGCAGTCGACGACGAGCCGCGCGCTGCCCTCGTCGAGGGCGTCGTCCAGGGGCGTGCGCAGCAGGTCGGCGGTGTGGTGATCGAGCTCACCGACGGGCGTGAGGAGCGTGCTCCCCGCCACGTCCCGGACCTCGACCCGCAGTCGCGCGGGCGGCGCGCTGCCGATGTGTTGGCGGTCCATGGCCGTGCCTCTTTCGCTCTCGCGGATGCCGACTGACGTGCCTCGAACCCTACAAGCGGCACGCCCTTCCATGCACACGAGGTACCGCGCATATCGGAACGAAAGGGATTATTGCCACTTGCAACCATCCGGGTCGACCGGGTAGGGCTAGAAGGGAACATCCGACCCGGCCGGCTTTGGAGGCGCCGCAAACCGCAGCGAGAAGCACCAGAAGGAGACCCATGTCACCCCGGCTCGACGCCCCGCGTACCCCCGACGCGCCGTCGGCAGTGCTCCCCCAGCACTCTGTCCCCCCTGTCGTCGACCTGCCCGACCGACTGATCGACACGCCGCTCGACCGGATCGGCCCGGTCGACGCCCGCGCCCTGTCGAAGCAGCTCTTCGCCCGGCTCTCCGAGCTGGAGGAGGGCACCCATGAATACGCGTATGTCCGCAACACCCTCGTCGAACTCAACCTCGCCCTCGTCAGGTTCGCCGCCGCCCGGTTCGGCACCCGCAGCGAACCCATGGAGGACATCGTCCAGGTCGGCACCATCGGCCTCATCAAGGCGATCGACCGCTTCGAACTGACCCGGGGCGTCGAGTTCCCGACCTTCGCGATGCCGACGATCATCGGCGAGATCAAGCGCTTCTTCCGCGACACCTCGTGGTCCGTGCACGTGCCCCGCAGACTCCAGGAGCTCCGGCTCGACCTCGCCAGGGCCGGTGACGCGCTCGCCCAGCGCCTCGACCGCGCCCCGACCGTCGCCGAACTCGCCGAGGAGCTCGGCATCGAGCAGCAGGAGGTCGTCGAGGGCATGGCCGCCAGCAACGCCTACACCGCGGCCTCGCTCGACGCACAGCCCGACGAGGACGACGGCGCCGGCGGCGAGGCCGCGCTCGCCGACCGGCTCGGCTACGAGGACCACGGCCTCACCGGCATCGAGTACATCGCCTCCCTCAAGCCGATGATCGCCTCGCTGCCCGCCCGCGAGCGGCAGATCCTCTCCCTCCGCTTCGTCTCCGGCCTCACCCAGTCGGAGATCGGCGCGGAACTCGGCATCTCGCAGATGCACGTGTCCCGGCTGCTCTCCCGCACCCTCGGCCGGCTGCGGCGCGGGCTGACGCTGGAGGAGTGACCTCCACCGGCACCGCCGGGCTTCCGGAACGGCCGCGGAAGGGCCCGTTCACGGTCTGACGACCCTGGACGGGCCCTTCGCCCTTGCGGGGTACGGCGGCCGGGCCGGCGGAATCGAGGTGCCCGCCCCACGAGACCACCGCTACGGTGCAGGTCCCCGGCCCACGCAGAGAGAGCGAACCGCCATGACCGCCCGCCCCCGCCCGACGACGACCCTGTGGCGCCCCACCGGCCCCGAGGAGCTGGAGCTCGTGAGGGAGTCGGGTTGGCGCGCGTGGCCGGCGCGGCTGCCGGAGCAGCCGATCTTCTACCCGGTCCTCAACGAGGAGTACGCGGTGAGGATCGCCCGCGACTGGAACGTGAAGCACAGCGGCGTCGGCTACGTCACCCGCTTCGAGGTCGACACGGAGTTCCTCCGCAGGTACCCGGTCCAGCAGGCGGGCGGCCGGACGATCCTCGAACTGTGGGTGCCGGCGGAGGAGCTGGACGAGTTCAACGCGCACGTCGTGGGCGAGATCGAGGTCGTCCACGAGTTCCGCTGACGGCGCTCAGGACGCGGGCCGGGCGGCCGTGAACGACGCCTGGTGGGCGAGGCGTTCGTCCGCGGCGGCGCCGAGGCGTTCGAGCAGTTCGTCGAGGGCGAGGAACTCCTCCCAGCGGGACCTGCCGGTCGCCTCGGTCAGCCGGGCCACCACCAGGTCCTCCAGCTCGGGGACCCGCTTGTTCTTCCAGATCTTGTCGGCCGTGCTGACCAGGAGGTCCTCCAGGGTCGCCCCGGAGTCCGTCCACGTCGCGTGGGTGGCCGCGAAGCGGGCCAGGTCCGGGGCGAAGCCGTGGGCCGCGAGGAGTTCCCTCCCCGCCTCCTCGTGGAGGGAGCCGGGGCCGGAGAGTTCGGCCGGGTGCACGACCTTGCCGATGTCGTGGGTCGCCGCCCCGAACAGGACGGCCTCCCGGTCGACGGCCAGGCCCGGACAGCGGTCCTCCGTCCAGGCGACCAGGTGCCGGGCGACGTCGTGGACCGCGCGCAGGTGGGCGGCCAGGCGGGGCGGGGCGTCGAGGGTGCGGAGGAGGTCCGCCACGACGTGCGGGAGCGGGTGGAGCGGCGGGTCCGCCGGATCGTGCAGCGCTCGGGACAGTTCGTCGTCTGACGGTCGCATCCGGTCAGACTACGGGGCGGCGGGTGTTCAGTCCCCGAGAGCCAGCCGGAGGCCGAAGGCCGTGATGACCGTGCCCGTGAGGCGGTCGAGGGTGCGGCGGGCCGTGGGGCGGCGGAGCCAGCCGGAGAGGAGGCGGGCGCCGGCGATCAGGGCGGTGGACCAGAGGAGGCCGAGGAGGATGTGCTCCGCGGTGAGGAGGAGGCCCATCGCCAGGTGGTTCACATCCGCCGGCAGGAACTGCGGGAGCACCGCCACGTAGAAGGCGCCCACCTTCGGGTTGAGCAGGTTCGTGAGGGTGCCCTGGCGCCAGCCGGCCGTGAAGGTGTCCGGGGCGGCCCGTTCCTGGGCCGCCTCCTGCGCCGGGTGTCCGCCGAACGTCTTCCTCAGCATCTGGACCCCCATCCACACCAGATACGCCGCGCCCGCCCAGCGCAGCGCCTCGTACGCCAGGTGGGAGGCCGTGAGGAGCGCGGTCACGCCCAGGGAGGTGAGCGCGCCCCAGGCCAGGACGCCCGTCTGGATGCCGAGGACGACGCCCCAGGCCCGCGCGCGGTGCCCGAGGGCCGCCGTGCGGAGGATCAGGGCGGTGTCGAGCCCCGGCGTGAGGGTCAGGAGACCCACGACCAGGGCGAAGGACCAGAGCGCGGTGGAAACGGTCATGGGCCGAGCGTAGGGCCCCGCCCTCAGCCGCGGCGCTTCACGTCCGGGCAGCGGACGTCCGGGGAGGCGCCGTACGGGTCGAAGCTCGTCCGGGTGCCGTCGTAGCTGCCCGAGAGGCACAGGAAGCCGCCCATGGACCGGAGGTCCAGCGTGAACTCGACCTTTCCGTTCACCTGCCGGGGGCCGTGGACGCGGTAGGGGACGTCGTAGCCGATGCCCTTGAGGGCCTTCTCCACGGCGGCCGGGGTCGCGGCCGTCCCGCCCTCCAGCGCCTTCGCGATGCGCTTGCCGTGGA
This sequence comes from Streptomyces sp. NPDC006197, assembly GCF_040613865.1. Classification (NCBI taxonomy): domain Bacteria; kingdom Bacillati; phylum Actinomycetota; class Actinomycetes; order Kitasatosporales; family Streptomycetaceae; genus Streptomyces; species Streptomyces sp. NPDC006197. Next base: position 19,598 of record NZ_JBEXSZ010000021.1, read on the forward strand.
GCGGCGCCACGCACTTGTCGCCGCTCTCCAACTCGACCTCCTGCCTGGCCTGTTCGAAGTTCCAGGGGCTCGGGGAGGGCGGCGGCGGGGCATCGGTCGGGAGCTCGACCGGGTCCTCGGAGGGCGGGACGTCGGTGGACGGCGGACCGTCCGGCTCCAGCGGCGGCCCCGGCGGGAGTCCCTCCATGCACGGTTGGGCGACGGTGACCATCAGCCGCATGAACCGCAGCTCGGCCGCCTGCTCCTCGGGCGTGCGGGCGGGGTCGTCGGCGGGGTCGGTGGCCGGCGCGGTGGGGGTCGCGGACCGGCTCGCGGCGGGGGTCGCGGACCGGCTCGGGGTGGGACGGGCCGCCTGCCCGGCCCCCGGCCCCGACGGGGTTCCGCTCCCCGCCCCCTCCGTCCCGCAGGCCGTGAGGGCGAGGGCGCACAGGGCCGCCAGTGCCGTACCGCGGCCGACTCGGCCCTTGCGTACCGGAGTTGTCTTCATGGGGCGAGTGTCGGCCGTTCCCGTCCCGGCCCGCCTGAGTACGGCTACTCAATCCCCCCGCCCGGGCACTCAGACCGTCCGCGCGCCCTTCCGCCAGACCTCCGCGACCAGCGGCACGCCCGGACGGTAGGCCAGGTGGACGTGGGACGGGGCGTCGAGGACGACGAGGTCCGCGCGGGCGCCGACGCCCAGCCTGCCGACGTCGGTGCGGCGCAGGGCCGCCGCGCCGCCGGCGGTGGCGGACCAGACCGCCTCGTCCGGCGTCATCAGCATGTCCCGGACCGCGAGGGCGATGCAGAACGGCATCGAGGACGTGAAGGACGAGCCGGGGTTGCAGTCCGTGGACAGGGCGACCGTCACGCCCACGTCGATGAGCCGGCGGGCGTCCGGCCACTCGGCGCGGGTGGAGAACTCGGCGCCGGGCAGCAGGGTCGCGACCGTGTTGCCCTGGGCGAGGGCGTCGATGTCGGCGCTCGTCAGATGGGTGCAGTGGTCGGCGCTCGCCGCGTCCAGCTCGACCGCGAGCTGCACGCCGGGGCCGTACGAGAGCTGGTTGGCGTGGACGCGCGCCTGCAGGCCCTTCGCCATGCCGGCCTTGAGGATCGCGCGGGCCTGGTCGCCGTCGAAGGCGCCCTTCTCGCAGAAGACGTCCACCCAGCGGGCGTACGGGGCGCAGGCGTCCAGCATCTCGCCGGTCACCAGCTTCACGTACCCGGCCGGGTCGTCGGAGTAGTCCGGCGACACGATGTGCGCGCCGAGGTAGGTGACCTCGTCGGTGTGCTCGGCGGCGATGCGCAGGGCGCGGGCCTCGTCCTCGACGGTCAGGCCGTAGCCGGACTTGGTCTCGAAGGTGGTGGTGCCCTGGCGCAGGGCCTCCCACATGTAGCGGGCCACGTTCGCCGAGAGCTCCGCGTCGGTGGCGGCGCGGGTCGCCGCCACGGTCGTGCGGATGCCGCCCGCCTTGTACGGCTGGCCGGACATGCGGGCGTTGAACTCGGCCGTGCGGTCGCCGGCGAAGACGAGGTGCGAGTGGGAGTCGACGAAGCCGGGGATGACGGCGCGGCCCTGCGCGTCGACGGCCTCGTCCGCGGCGGGGGCCTGCGCCGCCGGGCCCGCCCAGGCGACGGTCTCGCCGTCCAGGACGAGGGCGGCGTCCTCGATCAGGCCGAGGGGGCCTTTGCCGAGGGTGGGGTCGTTCGTGACCAGGCTGCCGATGTTCGTGATCAGCGTCGTCGTCATGCGTTGCTCTCCGGTGGGGGCGGGCGGTTCGGGTGCGGGCCGGTGGCCGGGTTGTGCCCACCCGTTCCGCCCTGCGGAACGATTGCCCACAACCCGGGGGCCGCTCAGCTTCTGAGTGCGGCGATCGCCGAGGCCAGGGCCTCTCCCACGTCCGGTACGGCGACGTGGACGCCGTCGTGGACGATCGTCCGGCCGCCCACCACCACGTGGTGCACGTCCGCCGCCGTCGCCGCGAAGACCGCCGTCTCCGCCGCCAGGCGCGGGACCGGGCCGGCGGTGCGGACCGAGTCCAGGGTGATCGTGGTGAAGTCGGCCAGGGCGCCGGCCTCCAGGACGCCCGCGTCGGCCCAGCCGAGGGCCGCGTGGCCGTCCGCCGTCGCCGCGCGCAGCAGCGCGGCGGCCGTCCAGTGGCCCCGGGTGCGGGTGCGCAGGCGCTCGTTCAGCTCCATGGCCCGCGCCTCTTCGAGGAGGTCGACGACGGCGTGGCTGTCGCTGCCGAGGGAGAGCGGCGAGCCGGCGCGCTGGAGGGCGACCGCCGGGCCGATGCCGTCGGCGAGGTCCCGTTCGGTGGTCGGGCACATGCAGGTGCCGGTGGACGTCGACCCGATCAGGGCGATGTCCGCATCCGTCATGTGGGTGTTGTGGACGCCCGTCGTGCGCGCGCCCAGGACGCCGTGCTCGGCCAGGAGTCGGGTCGGCGTCATGCCGTGGGCCGCCTGGCAGGCGTCGTTCTCGGCGGTCTGCTCCGAGAGGTGGACGTGGAGGGGCGCGTCGCGCTCCTGCGCCCACCGGGCCACCGTCGACAGCTGGTCGGCCGGGACGGCCCGTACGGAGTGGATCGCCGCCCCGATCCGGACGCCCTCGCGCTCCTTCAGCGCCGAGACCCGCTCCGCCCACTTCTCCGCCGTGCCGTCGGTGAAGCGGAGCTGGTGCTGCTCGGGGGCGGCGCCGAAGCCGGAGGAGAGGTACGCGGTGTCGAGGAGGGTGATGCGGATGCCCGCCTCGGCGGCGGCGGCGACGAGCGCCTCGCCCATCGCGTTGGGGTCGGCGTACGGGGTGCCGCCGGGCGCGTGGTGCAGGTAGTGGAACTCGCCGACGGAGGTGATGCCGGCGAGGGCCATCTCCGCGTACACCGCGCGGGCGAGCGCGAAGTAGCTGTCGGGGGTGAGGCGCTGGGCGACGGAGTACATGACCTCGCGCCAGGTCCAGAAGGTCCCGCTGCCGACCTGGACCGTGCCGCGCAGGGCCCGGTGGAAGGCGTGCGAGTGGGCGTTGGCCAGGCCCGGGATCGTGAGGCCGCGCAGGACGACGGCGCCCGGCGGGGGCGCCTCCACCCCTGTGCGTACGGTCTCGATCCGGCCCCCGGACGTCACCTCCAGGGCCACGCCCGGCTCGACGTCCTTGTCGAGCCAGGCGTGTTCCAGCCAGTACGTCGTCAGCGGCACGCCAGCTCCTCCAGTACGTCGGCGAGTGCGATGACCCCGGCCACGCAGTCGTCCTCGGCGGCGAACTCGGCCGGGGAGTGCGAGACGCCGGTGGGGTTCCGTACGAACAGCATGGCGGTCGGGATCGATTCGGACAGGATGCCCGCGTCGTGTCCCGCGCCCGTGCCGAGGACCGGCACCTTGCCCGAGGTGCCCAGGATCCGGGAGAGCTCGTCGCGCAGGGCGTGCGAGAAGTCCACGACCGGGGTGAACGACTCCCGTACGACGGCGAGGTCGATGCCGTGGCGGTCGGCGTACTCCCGGGCCGCGGCCTCGACGCCCGCGACGACCTTGTCGAGGGAGCCCTGGTCGGCGGCGCGGGCGTCGAGCCAGCCGCGGACCATCGAGGGGATGGCGTTGACGCCGTTCGGCTCGACCGCGATCTTGCCGAAGGTGGCGACGGCGCCCGCGAGTTCGGCCTCGCGACGGGCGGCGAGGACGGTCTCGGCGTAGGTGAGCATCGGGTCGCGGCGGTCGACGAGCCGGGTGGTGCCGGCGTGGTTGGCCTCGCCGGCGAAGTCGTACCGCCAGCGGCCGTGCGGCCAGATGGAGGAGGCGATGCCGACGGCGTCCCCGGACAGGTCCAGGGCGCGGCCCTGCTCGACGTGGAGCTCGACGAAGGCGCCGATGCGGTCCAGTCGCTCGGGGTCGGGGCCGATCCCCGAGGGGTCGTACCCGGCCGCCTCCATGGCCTGCGGGAGGCTGATCCCGTCGGCGTCGCGGAGCTCGTACGCCTGCTCCTTCGTCAGCCGGCCGGCGGTGAGGCGGGAGCCGACGCAGGCGAGGCCGAAGCGGGCTCCTTCCTCGTCGCCGAAGTTGACGATGGCGAGGGGCCGCTTGAACGAGGCGCCGCGGGCGCGGAGTTCGTCGAGTGCGGCGAAGGCGGACACGACGCCGAGGGGGCCGTCGAAGGCGCCGCCGTCGGGGACGGAGTCCAGGTGGGAGCCGGTGACGACGGCGTCGCCGGCCGTCGGGTCGCCGAGCCAGGCCCACTGGTTGCCGTTGCGGTCGGTCTCGACGTCGAGCCGGCGGGCCTCGGCCTGCATGCGGAACCAGAGGCGGCAGTCGGCGTCGGCGGGGGTCCAGGCGTAGCGGCGGTAGCCGCCGGAGGCCGCGTTGCGGCCGATGCCGTGGAGGCTGGTCCACATGGCGTGGAAGCCTGCGCCCACGGCCGCCTCGGGTTCCGGCGCGCGGGCGGGTGCACCCCGGTGGTCGGGTTGCACCCGCCCGTCCCGCCCTGCGGGACGATCGCCCGCAACCACCGTTACTCCCCCTCGCGCATCGGGACGCGGACGCCGCGCTCGTCGGCGACGCGCTCCGCGATGTCGTAGCCGGCGTCGACGTGGCGGATGACGCCCATGCCGGGGTCGTTCGTCAGGACGCGGCGGATCTTCTCGCCGGCGAGCTTCGTGCCGTCGGCGACCGAGACCTGGCCGGCGTGGATGGAGCGGCCCATGCCGACGCCGCCGCCGTGGTGGATGGAGACCCAGGACGCGCCGGAGGCGACGTTCACCATGGCGTTGAGCAGCGGCCAGTCGGCGATGGCGTCGGAGCCGTCGAGCATGGCCTCGGTCTCGCGGTACGGGGAGGCGACGGAGCCGCAGTCGAGGTGGTCGCGGCCGATCGCGAGGGGCGCGGCGAGGGTGCCGTCGGCGACCATGTCGTTGAACATGGAGCCCGCCTTGTCGCGCTCGCCCTGGCCGAGCCAGCAGATGCGGGCGGGCAGGCCCTGGAAGTGGACGCGCTCGCCGGCCATCTTGATCCAGCGGTGGAGGGACTCGTTCTCCGGGAAGAGGTCGAGGATCGCCTTGTCCGTCTTGTGGATGTCCGAGGCCTCGCCGGAGAGGGCGGCCCAGCGGAAGGGGCCCTTGCCCTCGCAGAACAGCGGGCGGATGTAGGCGGGGACGAAGCCGGGGAAGGCGAAGGCGCGGTCGTAGCCGGCGAGCTGGGCCTCGCCGCGGATCGAGTTGCCGTAGTCGAAGACCTCGGCGCCGGCGTCCATGAAGCCGACCATGGCCTCGACGTGCTTGGCCATGGACTCGCGGGAGCGCTGGGTGAAGCCGGCCGGGTCCTTCGCCGCCGCGTCGGCCATGTCCTCGAAGGCGACGCCGACCGGGAGGTAGGAGAGCGGGTCGTGGGCCGAGGTCTGGTCGGTCACGATGTCGATGGGGGCGCCCTCGGCGAGCATCTGCGGGAGCAGCTCGGCGGCGTTGCCGAGGAGGCCGATGGAGAGCGGCTTCCTCTGGTCGCGCGCCTCGGTGGCCAGCTGGAGGGCGTGGGCGAGGTTGTCGGCCTTGACGTCCAGGTAGCGGTGCTCGATGCGGCGCTCGATGGCGCGCGGGTCGCAGTCGATGCAGATGGCGACGCCGTCGTTCATGGTGACGGCGAGGGGCTGGGCGCCGCCCATGCCGCCGAGGCCGGCGGTGAGGGTGATGGTGCCGGCGAGGGTGCCGTTGAACTTCTTGGCGGCGACGGCCGCGAAGGTCTCGTAGGTGCCCTGGAGGATGCCCTGGGTGCCGATGTAGATCCAGGAGCCGGCGGTCATCTGGCCGTACATGGTGAGGCCGAGGTGCTCCAGGCGGCGGAACTCCTCCCAGTTGGCCCAGTCGCCGACCAGGTTGGAGTTGGCGAGGAGGACGCGGGGGGCCCACTCGTGGGTCTGCATGACGCCGACGGGGCGGCCGGACTGGACGAGCATCGTCTCGTCCTGCTTGAGGGTGCGCAGGGTGCGGACCATGGCGTCGAAGGAGCGCCAGTCGCGGGCGGCCTTGCCGGTGCCGCCGTAGACGACGAGCTTGTCGGGGTGCTCGGCGACCTCGGGGTCGAGGTTGTTCTGGAGCATCCGGAGGGCGGCTTCCTGCTGCCATCCCAGGGCGCTCAGTTCCGTACCGCGGGCTGCTCGCACGGGGCGGGGTCCTGACATGGGGGTGCCTCCTCGGAATGTCGTTCAGATATTCACATCTTGGCCCGCTGAATAGTTGTAGTCAACAGGGCGCCCCGGCCGGACGATGGACGAGGATGGGCCGCATGGCCTCCTACCGCCGTGATCTCGCCGTCCGAGCCTCCGTCGACCAAGGTCTCCTCTCCCCCGCGCAGCCGGTCGTCGCCCTCCTCGACACCGCCGGCATCCGCGCCTCCGCCGCCGCCCTGACCAGCGCTTTCGCCGCCGTCACCGACGCACCCGTCCTGCACGCCTTCGCCGTGAAGGCCGCCCCGCTCGTCCCCGTCCTGCGCCTGCTCCACGAGGCGGGGCTCGGCGTCGAGGTCGCGAGCCCCGGCGAGCTGGCCCTCGCCCGCGCGGCCGGCGTCCCGCCCGCGCGGACCGTGCTCGACTCCCCCGCCAAGACCCCGGCCGAGCTCCGCCAGGCCCTCGCGCTCGGGATCGCCGTCAACGCCGACAACCTCCAGGAGCTGGCCAGGCTCGACGCGCTCGTCGCCTCCGTCCCCACCGCCTCACCGCTCGGCCTCCGGGTGAACCCCCAGGTCGGAGCCGGCTCCATCGGCGCGCTCTCGACCGCGACCGCCACCTCCAAGTTCGGCGTGGCGCTCCGCGACGAGGGCGCCCGCGAGACCGTCGTCCGGGCCTTCCTGGACCGGCCCTGGCTGACCCGGCTGCACACCCACACCGGCTCCCAGGGCATCCCGTTCGCCCTCATGGCCCAGGGGGTCGGGGAGGCGTACGCACTCGCCGAGGAGATCAACCGGGCGGCCGGCCGGCAGCAGATCGACACCCTCGACATCGGCGGCGGACTGCCGGTGAACTTCGCCTCCGACGAGGAGACGCCGACGTACGCGGAGTACGCCCGGCTGCTCGCCGACACCGTCCCCGGGCTCCTCGACGGCCGCTACCGGCTCGTCACCGAGTTCGGGCGCTCCCTGCTCGCCAAGCACGGCACGGTCCTCGCCCGGGTGGAGTACACGAAGACCTCCGGCGGCCGCCCGATCGCCGTCACCCACGCGGGCGTGCAGCTGGCCACCCGCACGGTCTACGCCCCCGCCTCCTGGCCCCTGCGCGTCCTCGCGTACGACTCCGAGGGCCGGCCCCGCACCGGGGACGTCACCGTCCAGGACGTGGCGGGCCCCGCCTGCTTCGCCGGGGACCTGCTCGCCACGGGCCGCGCGCTGCCGCTGCTGCACCCGGGCGACGTCGTGGCGGTCCCGGACACCGGCGCGTACTACTTCGCCCACCACTACGCGTACAACAGCCTGCCCCGGCCCGCGATCCACGGCTTCACGGTCGACGACGACGGGGCGGTGGGGTTCACGACCGTGCGCAGGGCCCAGACGCTCGACGAGATCGTCGCCGAGGCGGGCGGGGAACGGGCGGACGCGCTGGTCCGGCAGCCCGCCGGGCAAGGGCCGTCCGATATCCCGAACGTCGTGGAGTCGCGCGGCTGATCCCGTGGAGCCGTGCGACGACCCGGCCCCGGCGGGGCAATTCGAGACAGACAGCGGCATGTTCCGATGGAAAATGCCAGAACTCCTGCCCGGGGCCGGAACGTTCAGTAGCGTCACCGTCACTGCCGCACGTATCCACGCCGCATCGGGAGGGGAATCCGCGTGCCCGGAATCGACGAGTGCCTCCTGGAGGCCATGGCCCTGCCGGGGGCCCGGGGCGCCTCCCTGGTCGACTGGACCAGCGGGCTCGCCCTCGGCACGGCGGGCGACTCACCGGTCGGCGACCACGAGACGACGGCCGCCGAGACCGCCGAACTCGCCCGCTCCGCCGCGGAGTTCGACTCCTTCACGACGGCGGACGGCAGCCCCGGGGCGGGCCCGCCCGTCGAGGACCTGATCGTCACCACCCGCGCCGGCTACCACGTCCTCCGCTTCGTCGAGACCTCCTTCGACAGCAGCGTCTTCCTCCACCTCTGGCTCGACCGCGACTCCGGCAACCTCGCCCTCGCCCGGCTCCGGCTCCGCGACCTCGCCGAGAGACTGGTCCTCGGATGAGCAGGACGGCCGTCTCCCCGATGCTGGTCCGGCTCGCCGCCGAGAAGGCCACCGGCGCCCTGCTGCGCGACCACGGCACGCTCTACCTCGTCGACGGCCGGGTCGTGCACGCCGAGTCGCCCGCCGCCCCCGGCGTCGACGTCCTCCTCACCACCGGCGGCCGACTGCCCCGCGAGGGCTGGGACGAGGCCGTCGACCGGGCCGGGGCGCACCGCGCGGTGGGCCGCTTCCTCGTCGACAGCGGCCGGCTGCACGACGGCGAGCTGGAGATCTGCCACCTCGGCGCCGTCTTCGACGCGGCCTTCTTCGCCCTCTCCCCCACCAGCGGACCGACCCGCTTCCGGTACGGGGTGGGGCACTGGTTCGGGACGGTGCGGCCGGTCTCCGCCGAGGCCGTCGAGCGCGAGACCGTCCGCCGCCGCGAACTCCTCGACGCCGTCTGGCCGTACCCCGCCGTGGACACCGCCCCGGTCGTGCCGCGCCCCGCCTCCCCCGGCCAGACCGTGGGGGCGCGGCAGCGCGCGCTGCTCGCCGCCGCCGACGGGGAGCGGACCCCGGCGGAGCTGGCCCGGCTGCTCGGCCGGCCCGCCTTCCACACGCTCCTCGACGTGCGACGCCTGGCCGCGGCCGGGCTCGTCGAGACCCCGCTCGCCCCCGAACCCGTACCGCCACCCCAGGCACTCTTACCGGCCCTGCCGGTGCCCGATCCCGACATCGCCCTGCTGCGCCGGCTCCGTGACGCCCTGGAGGCACATCTGTGATGAGGCGTGCCCTGCGCATGCGCGCCGAGAGGAGACAGCTCATGACGGCAGAAGCCGAGGTCCTCGGCGAGCTCAGACGGCTGCGGGCGCGGCTGCCCCAGCTCACCGGAGCCCTGGCGGCCAGCGCCGACGGGCTCGTCCTCGCCCACGAGACGGTGGACGGCGAGGCGGAGACCGTGGCCGCGCTGACCGCGGCGGCGCTGGGCGTCGGGCAGCGGCTGACCGACACCACCGGGCAGGGCCGCTTCCGCGAGCTGCTCGTACGCGGCGAGAACGGCTACGTGGCGACGTACGCGGCGGGCGGCTCGGCCGTCCTGACGCTGCTCGCCGAACCCCGGATCAACGTGGGGCGGCTCCATCTGGAGGCCCGCAGGTCCAGCGCCCGGATAGGGGAGCTCGTCGACGGCGCGCTGGAACGCAAAGACCTGAACTGAACCGTCCGAACAGCACCGAGAAGGAAGAAGTACGACACCATGGCGAACACCGAGACCTCCCTCAAGGAAGCCGTCACGATCGAAGGCGCGATCGGCGCGGCCCTCGTCGACTACACCAGCGGCATGGCGCTCGGCACGATCGGCGGCGGCAAGGAGCTCGACCTGAACATGGCCGCGGCGGGCAACACCGACGTCGTCCGGGCCAAGGTCCGGACGATGGAGATGCTGGGGCTCGACGACGAGATCGAGGACATCCTGATCACGCTCGGCGGCCAGTACCACCTGATCCGGCTGCTCAAGGGGCGCGGCACCAACGGCCTCTTCCTCTACCTGGCGCTCGACAAGGGCCGCGCGAACCTGGCGATGGCCCGCCACCAGCTGAAGAAGATCGAGGCCGAGCTGGAGGTCTGACGGCCCCGGGGCCTACTCGACGAACAGGCCCCGGGTCGCCGCCTTCGTGTCGAACTCCTCCAGGCGCGCCTGCGCGTCGGGGAGTTCGTCCGCCATGGCCTCCAGGAGGACCCGGCCGAGCAGCATCGGCGCACAGGCGGTGTCGAAGGCGAGTCCGGTGCCGACGGCTGCGGGGATCAGCAGGTCGCTGTGGGCGGCGACGGGCGCGAACGCCGACTCGGCGACGGTCACGACCGTGAGCCCGGCCTTCCGCGCGTACTCCAGGGCCTCGACGACCTCCCGGGGGTGCCGGGGCAGCGCGAAGCAGAGCAGGGCCGTGGCCCCGGCCCGTACGGCCGCGTCGACGCGGTCCGTGAGCATCGAGCCGCCCTCGTCGAGGAGCCGGACGTCCGGGTGGACCTTGGCGGCGAAGTAGGCGAAGCCCCGCGCCTGCGAGGAGGCGGCGCGCAGTCCGAGCACGGGGAGCGGGCGAGAGCCGGCGAGGAGCCGGCCGGCCCGCTCGACGGGGGCGGGGTCGGCGAGGAGTCCGGCGAGGTGCTGGAGGTTCTCGATCTCGGCGAGGACGGCCTGCTGGTACTCGTTGAGGCCCGAGGTCTCCTCGGCGGCCGCGGGCATGCTCTCCCGCAGGTGCTTGCGCAGGGCCGGGTAGCCGTCGAAGCCGAGGGCGACGGCGAAGCGGGTGACGGAGGGCTGGCTGACGCCGGCGAGTTCGGCGAGCTCGACGCTGGACAGGAACGGCACGTCGCCGGCGCGCCGCACCATGCAGTGCGCGATCCGCCGCTGCGTGGGTGTCAGCCGGTGCCCTTCGAAGAGCGCCTGCAGCCGGCCGGCCGGGCTGTCGCTCATGCCGCCCCCTTTCACCTATTCATCCATGAACTTCTTGCATAAGGATATGCACACCGGGTGCCGGGCGGCAGGGGTGTCAGCCGCCGCAGGGCTCCCCGGGGCCGTGGGCCGTGACCCGGGGCCGCGGCGGGCCGCCCTTCGGGAGGTCGATGGTGAAGCAGCGGGTGGCCATGGCGTCGGCCGGTCCGAACACGGGCACGGTCCGTTCGTAACCGCGGGAGAACCGGACGAGGACCCGGGTGCCGTGCTCCGTGCGGCGCACCTCGGTGACCGCTCCGAGGTGCGGGCCGTCGCCGGCGAAGCGGTCGAGGGCGTCCCGTACGTCCCGCACGGAGGGGGCGACGCCCTTCTCGGCGACGAGGACGTCGGCGAACCGCGCCGCGTCCGCCCGGGTGGCCTCGAAGGCATCCCGTTCCCGGGCGTCCTGGCGGAGGTCGGCGACGGCGGAACAGGCGGCGAGCGCCACGGCGGGAGCGAGCAGAACCGCGGCCAGGACCTTGGCCCAGGGTGGGGTTCCGCCTCTGCGTTCGGTTTTCACTGGGCCCCGAGGTTACCCGGGAAGCTCGTCCGGTGTACGGGGGAAAGCCTGTGAACAGGCCGCGGTACCGGCGGTGTCGGGGTGCGGCTCCCCCGGCTGACGCACCGGGTGCACCGGCCGGAGCCGGCGGCACCTCTCCCGGCCCTCGCCGACATGCGAACGGGCCCCCGCAGGCGGGGGCCCGTTCGCATGGGGCGGGATTGCGCGGGGACCGCCGCACCCCCGTTGCCGGGGGGCGGGACGACGGCGGTCCCCGCGGGGACGCGGGTCCGGGTCAGGGCCGGTCTCCGCGTCCGCGGCGTCCGACAGAAGCCCGGGAGCCGCTCCGGAAGTCCGTGACGCCGACGACCACCAATGTGCCGGACGCGTGTTAAGCCGGTGCTGCGGGTACGTGTCGCCCTCGTACCGGTTGTGCGAACCGCCGACGTGCTACTTCGTGCCGCCGTTGGCCAGGAAGGCCAGCAGGTCCTGACGGCTCACCACACCGGTCGGCTTGCCCTCGACCAGCACGATCGCCGCGTCGGCGGACTCGCCGAGGACGGACATCAGGTCGGCGACCGGCTCGCCCGAGCCGACCTGCGGCAGCGGCGCGCTCATGTGCTGCTCCAGCGGGTCCTCCAGGGAGGCCTTCTTGGTGAAGAGGTGGTCGAGGAGCTCGCGCTCGACGACCGAGCCGACGACCTCGGCCGCCATGACGTCGGGGTGGCCGGCGCCGGGCTTCACGATGGGCATCTGGGAGACGCCGTACTCGCGCAGCACCTCGATGGCCTGGCCGACGGTCTCGTCCGGGTGCATGTGGACGAGGGACGGCAGGCCGCCCTCCTTGTGGCGCAGGACGTCGGCGACGGTGGCGGTGGAGGTGTCCTCCAGGAAGCCGTGCCCGGCCATCCACTCGTCGCTGAAGATCTTCGACATGTACCCGCGGCCCGAGTCCGGCAGCAGGACGACGACGACGTCGTCCGGGCCGAGGTCCTTGGCGACCTCCAGGGCCGCGACGACGGCCATGCCGCAGGAGCCGCCGACGAGGAGGCCCTCCTCCTTGGCGAGGCGGCGGGTCATCTGGAAGGAGTCCTTGTCGGACACCGCGACGATCCGGTCCGTGACGTTCCGGTCGTAAGCGGTCGGCCAGAAGTCCTCGCCGACGCCCTCGACCAGGTACGGACGGCCGGAACCGCCCGAGTAGACCGAGCCCTCCGGGTCCGCGCCGATCACCTTCACCTTCCCGCCGCTGACCTCCTTGAGGTAGTTGCCGGTGCCGGAGATCGTGCCGCCGGTGCCGACGCCCGCGACGAAGTGGGTGATCTTCCCGTCCGTCTGGTCCCAGAGCTCGGGACCGGTGGTCTCGTAGTGCGAGCGCGGGTTGTTCGGGTTCGAGTACTGGTCGGGCTTCCAGGCGCCCGGCGTCTCGCGGACGAGCCGGTCCGAGACGTTGTAGTACGAGTCGGGGTGCTCGGGGTCGACGGCCGTGGGGCAGACCACGACCTCGGCGCCGTAGGCCCGCAGCACGTTGATCTTGTCGAGCGACACCTTGTCGGGGCAGACGAAGATGCACTTGTAGCCCTTCTGCTGGGCCACGATCGCCAGGCCGACGCCGGTGTTGCCGGACGTGGGCTCGACGATGGTGCCGCCGGGCTTGAGCTCACCGCTCTGCTCCGCCGCCTCGATCATGCGCAGGGCGATCCGGTCCTTGACCGAGCCGCCGGGGTTGAAGTACTCGACCTTGGCCAGAACGGTCGCCTGAATGCCCGCTGTGACGTTGTTGAGCTTCACCAGCGGGGTGTTGCCGACGAGGCTGATCATCGAGTCGTGGAATTGCACCGTAATCTCCGGGGTCTCCGTAATGGTGTGGCCAGCGTATGCGTAGTCGGAGCGGGTTACGGGGCAGTTAGACCCTGAACGGCTTGAAGGAGGTGACGGCCCCCATGTCGAGGGCGAGGGTGGCGCGGCGGATCGCCGCGGGTGCGGCGTACGGCGGCGGGAGCATCGGGCTGATCGGCGTGGCGGCGGTGGGGGTCCTCCTGGCCGAGGCGCAGCTGGCCAAGCGCACGGTCTACGGCGCCCCGGCACCGCTGCCGCCGGTGGCGGACGGCCTCTACGGCCGCGCCTTCGGCACGGAGGACCCGCTGCGGCTGGCCCTTCTGGGTGATTCCACGGCGGCGGGCCAGGGCGTCCGCCGCTCGGGGCAGACGCCGGGTGCGCTCCTCGCGTCCGGACTCGCGGCCGTGGCCGAGCGGCCGGTGGTCCTGCGGAACGTGGCGCTCTCGGGGGCGCGCTCGGACGACCTGGAACGCCAGGTGTCGCTGCTCCTCTCACAGCCGCTCGGGCCGCCGGACGTGTGCGTGATCATGATCGGCGCGAACGACGTCACGCACCGCCTGCCGCCCACGCAGTCCGTGCGGCTGCTCGCCTCGGCGGTGCGCCGGCTGCGGACGGCGGGCGCGGAGGTGGTGGTCGGCACCTGCCCGGACCTGGGCACGATCGAGCCCGTCTACCAGCCGCTGCGCTGGCTGGCCCGGCGGGCCTCGCGGCAGCTGGCGGCGGCGCAGACGATCGTGGTCGTGGAGCAGGGGGGCCGGACGGTGTCCCTGGGCGACCTCCTCGGGCCCGAGTTCGCGGCGAACCCGCGCGAGATGTTCGGGATCGACAGCTTCCACCCCTCGGCGGAGGGGTACGCGACGGCGGCGATGGCCGTCCTGCCGACGCTCTGCGCCGCGCTGGGCGTCTGGCCGGAGGCGGACCGGCTGGAGCCGGAGCGGCGGGAGAACATGCTGCCGGTGGCGAAGGCCGCGGCGGAGGCGGTGCGGGAAGCGGGGACGGAGGTCACGGGCGCCCGCGCTCCGTGGGCGCTCCTGAAGCACCGCCGCCGGCGCCGCCTCCCGGTCCCCCCGGAGCCTTCCCCGGAGGACGCCCAGGCGTGACCCTGTCAGGGGGGCTCCCGTACGGGGTCCCGACTGAGCGCCCGCTTAGAAAAGAGGTCCGCGTCACACCGTCCAAGCGGTGACCCGTGCGGTACGTACGGGTAACTTCCCTTTCAGTCCGCTCACTCCGCACCCTCATGGAGCCGTGATGCCCGAAGCCGTGATCGTCTCGACCGCCCGTTCGCCCATCGGCCGGGCCTTCAAGGGCTCCCTCAAGGACCTGCGGCCGGACGACCTCACCGCGACCATCGTCCAGGCCGCCCTGGCGAAGGTGCCGGAGCTGGACCCGCGCGACATCGACGACCTGATGCTGGGCTGCGGCCTCCCCGGTGGCGAGCAGGGCAACAACCTGGGCCGGATCGTCGCCGTGCAGATGGGCATGGACCACCTGCCGGGCTGCACGATCACCCGTTACTGCTCCTCCTCGCTGCAGACCTCCCGCATGGCGCTGCACGCGATCAAGGCGGGCGAGGGCGACGTCTTCATCTCGGCCGGCGTCGAGATGGTGTCCCGCTTCGTGAAGGGCAACTCGGACTCGCTGCCCGACACGCACAACCCGCTCTTCGCCGACGCGGAGGCCCGTACGAAGGCCGTCGCGGAGTCCGAGGGCTCCACCTGGCACGACCCGCGCGAGGACGGCCTCGTCCCGGACGCGTACATCGCGATGGGCCAGACCGCGGAGAACCTGGCCCGCTGGAAGGGCATCAGCCGCCAGGAGATGGACGAGTTCGGCGTGCGGTCGCAGAACCTCGCCGAGCAGGCCATCAAGAACGGCTTCTGGGAGCGCGAGATCACCCCGGTGACGCTGCCGGACGGCACGGTCGTCTCCGCGGACGACGGCCCGCGCGCGGGCGTCACGCTGGAGGGCGTGCAGGGCCTCAAGCCGGTCTTCCGCCCCGACGGCCTGGTCACCGCCGCCAACTGCTGCCCGCTGAACGACGGCGCCGCCGCGCTCGTGATCATGTCCGACACCAAGGCCCGCGAGCTCGGCCTGACCCCGCTGGCCCGGATCGTCTCCACCGGCGTCTCCGGCCTCTCCCCCGAGATCATGGGCCTCGGCCCGGTCGAGGCCTCGAAGCAGGCCCTCAAGCGCGCCGGCCTGACGATCGGCGACATCGACCTCGCCGAGATCAACGAGGCCTTCGCCGCCCAGGTCATCCCGTCCTACCAGGACCTGGGCCTGGACCTGGACAAGGTGAACGTCAACGGTGGCGCCATCGCCGTCGGCCACCCCTTCGGCATGACCGGCGCCCGGATCACCGGCACGCTGATCAACAGCCTCCAGTTCCACGACAAGCAGTTCGGCCTGGAGACCATGTGCGTCGGCGGCGGCCAGGGCATGGCCATGGTCATCGAGCGACTGAGCTGAGCCGTAGCGGAGGGTAGGGGTCGCCCGAGGAACGAGGGCGGCACCTGCCCGCAGCGGTGGCGAAGCTCAGTGCGACCAAGGAAGCGAGCGACTGAGCTGATCCAGGGGCCGGGCTGATCCAGGGGCCGACCTCATCCCCCGCTCTCCACGGGCCGAGCCCGTCAACCGCACCGCGTCCGAGCCGTGACCGAATCTCCCCCAGGATGTGACCTACATCCCGGGGGAGTTCGTTTTCCCAGGTCAGAGCTGTTCCGGGACTAAACACCTGGCAGAAATACCTGTCCAATTCGTGACGTAATGCACTGACAGCGGGCACCACCCCGGGACAAGCTGATGTAGGAAGTCGGGGGATCGTCTCGGAATCGGGAGTACGTCAGTGAGCGCCATGTCTCTTGCCCTGCTGCTGACCACGGCCGCTGCCACGGCCGTGGGCGCTGCTGCCCTGCACGCCGTCCACGGTCTCCGCAAGGAGGTCACCGCCCTCCGGGGCGAGCTGGCCGCCGGTCACGGCGGGACGATCCCGGCCGCCCGCACCTCGCCCGCCGCCGAGATACGGGCCGCGGTCGCCGAGGCGCTGGCCGAGGAGCGCGAGCGCGAGCTCGCGGAGGCGCGCGCCTTCTGGGCCGCGCAGGAGGCCCGGGACGCGGCCGACGCCCCGTCCCTGCTCGGCGGTCTGGGCGGCCCGGCCGACGACGGCACCTTCTTCGTGCCGCGCCAGACCGACTTCGTGGGTCTGGAGGCGATGGCCCTGGAGGCCATGGAGGCGGAGGCCGCCTCGCTGGACGGCCCCGAGGCGCTGGACTCCTTCGACGAGTACCCCGAGGACTCGGCGGAGCTGGCCGCGGCCCGCCGCCGGCACCCCTCGCACCCGGACTTCGTGCCGGTGCAGACGCCCGTGGTGACCGACCACGAGCGGACGGTGGCCCGCCTGGAGGAGCTCGCGGACACCCGCACCGCGCTCACCGACGTCCGCCCGGGCCCGCTCGGCACCCTCGACGTGTACGTCTTCGCGGACGGCACCACGCTCTGCATGACCCCCGGCCACCGCGAGACCGCGGAGCGCCTCGCCGAGGCCCTGCGCGCGGGCCGCACCCCGGTCCTGCTCGGCGGCTCGGGCGTCTCGGGCGCCTTCGCCCTGACCTTCTCGTACGGCGACACGGACGAGGAGAACGTCTACATCCTCGCGGACCGCGTGATCGCCTCCCTGTAGGGCCCACAGCCGCCCCACGGGGGCCCTACAGCCCCGCGCGCTCCATCGCCTCCCGTACCAGCCTCACGGCCTCGTCCAGCTCTCCCTCGCGGGAGCCGGCCGGGGCCGTTCGCAGTACCTCGGCCAGATCGTTCCCGGCGACGGCGAGTTGGTCGCCCACCGCGAACAGGCCCGCGTCCGGCATGATCCTCGGCTCCCGGCCGGGTTCCTCGGCGCGCTGGGCGCGCACCGCCAACTCGCGGGCGAGGGACAGCCCTTCGGCCGCCGCGGACTGCCGGAGGCGGCTCTGCGGGGCGGACCGCAGCCGGTCGGCGAACCGCTCGACGGCGGCGGTCAGTTCACTCATATCGTGCACCCCGCGACCCTACGCGCCCGCCCGGGCCCCCTGCCAACGGGTCACTTCACGTGCCGGCCGAGGAAGTCGCGGACGAGCCCGGCGATCTCCTCGCCGTGCGTCTCCAGGGCGAAGTGCCCGGCGTCCAGGAGGTGGATCTCGGCATCGGGCAGGTCCCGGGCGAAGGCCTCCGCCCCGGCCGGCCCGAAGATCTCGTCGCCGCGCCCCCAGGCCGCGAGCAGCGGCGGCCGGTGGGTGCGGAAGTACTCCTGGAAGACCGGGTAGCCGTCCAGGTTGAACTGGTAGTCCCAGAAGAGCTGGAGCTGGATCTCCTTGTTGCCGGGCCGGTCGAGACCGGCCTGGTCCAGGGTCCAGGTCTCGGGGGAGATCCGGTCGAGCCGGTCGGCGGGCACGCCGTGGGTGTACTGCCAGCGGGTGGCCTCGGCGGTCAGCAGCTCCCGTACGCCGGCCTCGTGCGCCGCCCGGTCCCGGGCATGGGCGAAGAGCACGTCCCAGAAGGGTGTGAACCCCTCCGTGTAGGCGTTGCCGCTCTGGCTGACGATCGCGGTGACGCGCTCGGGGTGCCGGGAGGCGATCCGCAGGCCGATCGGCGCGCCGTAGTCCTGGATGTAGAGCGCGAACCTCTCCGCGCCCAGCTGGTCGAGGAGCCGGAGGGTGATCTCGGTGAGCTTCTCGAAGCTGTACGGGAAGTCCTCGACGGCCGGTGCGGCGGAGGCGCCGAAGCCGATGTGGTCCGGGGCGATCAGGTGGTACTCGTCGGCGAGGTCGGCGATGAGCCCCCGGTACATGTGCGAGCTGGACGGGAAGCCGTGCAGCAGGACCAGGGTGGGGTTCGCCGGGTCTCCGGCCTCCCGGTAGAAGACGTCGAGCCCGTCGACGACGGTGGTGCGGGCGCGCAGGGCGAAGGCGGACATGGGTGTCTCCCCGTGGTCGTTCCCGATCGGGAGAACGGTCGTTCTCCCGATGCCCTGTAGACTACGAGAACGATGGTTCTCCACGCAAGGGGTGATCGGACGATGGACGCGGAGACGGCCGAACTGAAGCTGCTCGACACCGCGGAGCGGCTCTTCGACGAGCGGGGGGTGCAGGCCGTCGGCATGGACGCCCTCCGCTCCGCCTCGGGGGTCTCGCTGAAGCGGCTCTACCAGGTCTTCCCGTCCAAGGACCTGCTCGTCGAGGCCGTCCTGCGGCGCCGCGACGAGGCCGTGCGGACAGCGCTCGCCGAGCACGGCGCGCGGACCGCGGAGGGGCCCCACGAGCGGGCGCTCGCGGTCTTCGACTGGCTGGCCGGCTGGTTCGCGGAGCCCGGGTTCCGCGGCTGCGCGTTCATCAACGCCTTCGGGGAGCTCGGCGGGGTCACCCCGGCGGTCGCCGCGATCGCCCGCGACCACAAGGAGGCCCTGCGGGCGTACTTCGCCGAGCAGACGGACGCCCTCGGCGCCCCGCCCCTCCTCGCCGACCAGCTGGCCCTGCTCGCCAACGGCGCCATGGCCGTCGCGGGCATCACCGGCTCCCCGGAGCCGGCCGCCCAGGCGAAGGCCGCGGCCCGCGTCCTCCTCGACGCGACCCGCCCCTGAGAACGCGGAAGGGCCCGCCCGGCGCGAAGCCGGACGGGCCCTTCCCCCCCGAGTCGGGGGGTGCGTCAGTCGTCGCCCTGAAGGATCGACAGCAGACGCAGCATCTCCAGGTAGATCCACACCAGGGTCATGGTGAGACCGAAGGCGGCCAGCCAGGCCTCCTCGCGCGGCGCGCCGTAGGTCACGCCGTCCTCGACCTGCTTGAAGTCGAGGGCGAGGAAGCAGGCGCCGAGGATGATGCCGACGATGCCGAAGACGATGCCGAGGCCGCCGCTGCGGAAGCCGAGGCCGTCACCGCCGCCGAAGACCGAGAACAGCAGGTTGACCGCCATGAGCAGCACGAAGCCCATCGCGGCGGCCATCACGAAGCCGTAGAAGCGGCGGGTGACGCGGATCCAGCCCATCTTGTAGGCGAGGAGCACGCCGGCGAAGACCGACATCGTGCCCAGGACCGCCTGGATGACCACGCCGTCGGCGATGTACGTCGAGACGGCGGCGGAGATCACCCCGAGGAAGACGCCCTCGAAGGCGGCGTAGCCCAGGATCAGCGCGGGCGACGGCTTGCGCTTGAAGGACTGCACCAGCGACAGGACCAGCGCGACCAGACCGGCGCCGACGGCGATGCCGTAGGACTTGCCGAGGTTCGCCGGGTCGACCGGCAGCAGCAGCCAGGACAGGACGGCGGTGACCACGACCGTGCCGAGCGTCATGGCCGTACGGCTCACGACGTCGTCGATCGTCATCACGTTGCCGCGGGCCTGCTGCGGGGCGCCGAGCTGGGTGTCCTGCGGGGCGTACGGGTTGGTCGCGTACGGGTTCGCCGTGCCCTGGGCGTACGGGTTGCCCTGGGCGTACGGGTCGGTTCCGACGGCGGGGCCCCCGGCCTGCGGCTGCTGCGCGTTGAAGCCCGCGTAGCCGGCGTCGCGGCTGAACCCCCGTCGCGAGAAGACCGGGTTGCTGCTCCTCATCTCACTCCTCCATGGCGACCGCACGGCGCGGCCTTGCGTCAAGGGTAATGCGTAGGCAAAAGAAAGACCCTAGTGCTCGGGGAGGATCTTTTCCCGTAAGTTTTCGTTCTTCACCGACAGCGGGCCTCCCCGCCCGGCCAGGCTCTTCCCTACGGAACACCCCTACCCCGGGAGAGCCCCCTTGATCGCCGAGCCCCACGAGACCTGGACCCTGCGCCACGCGACCGCGTGGGTCTTCACCGCGAACGGGCACCTCGCCAGGCCCGTGGTCCTGGCCGGTGACGCCGGCACCGGGCTCGCCGACCTCGCCGCGCGCGCGGACCACGCCTCGTACTCGCTCCTCTCGGAGCTGAAGGCGCGCGGCCACGACCTGATCCTGCTCGGCCTGCCCGCCGACGGCTCCATGACCGGCGACGGCGGGATCGTGCAGAACACGGTGACGCGCGCGATCGCGGAGCGCCTGGGCGACGCCCCGCTGACCGTCGGCGGCACCGGGCGGGGTGCCCTCGCCGCGCGCTACGCCCTCGCGGGCATGGAGTACCAGAGGATCGACCACGGGACGGGGGTCCTCTTCTCCCACGACGGCGCCGACCCGGAGCTGGAGGACGAGGCCGAGCTGAGCCGCATGGGCGGACGGCCCCGGATCCCGCGCTTCCTGCGGCTCGTCGCCGAGGGCGTGGCCGACGGCCTGGACGACGGGGCCGCCGACGACGTGTTCACCGGCGGAACTGCGGCCTCCGACGGCCCGCTCCTCTCCGAGGAGTACGGCTCCTGGCTGCTGGACCGCCTGCCGTCGTGATGACACCGTGGTGCCCGGAACCGGACTCGAACCGGTACGGCCCGAAGGCCAGCGAGGTTTAAGCTCGCCGTGTCTGCGTTCCACCATCCGGGCGTCGCCGCGAAGCTCCGCGTCGGCACATGAGACTATCGGGACGCCTTCGCTCGATCAGCGGAACGTCAGCCCGATGTTGTCTTATTTTATTGACGTCTGAGGGTGCGTCAGTGCAGGTGGGGGCCCTTTCGCCAAACTGTGACGGGGGTCGCAGGCGCAAAGCCGCACCCCCTGGAATGACGAAAAGTCGTCGCACTTCTGTCACGTCGGTACGAGAGCGTCCCTCAGGGGCGCCGTCATACCTCAGGAGGACGGAGCGGCCCTCCGGTCAGACTCGAGACTGCCCCCGGAACGGGCATGTGGGCGGACGACCCGGACCGGAACGCTCGACACGATGGAGGGGTTCCCGCATCGCCGTCGCAGTGACAGGAGTCCTCCCGTGACCACCACCCCCACCGTGTCCCGCGCCACCGCGGTGGCCGCCCGCGCCACGGATCTCACGAAGGTCTACGGACACGGCGAGACCCAGGTCGTCGCGCTCGACCACGTCACCGTGGACTTCCGGCAGGGCGAGTTCACCGCGATCATGGGCCCCTCCGGCTCCGGCAAGTCGACGCTCATGCACTGCGTCGCGGGCCTGGACTCCTTCTCCTCCGGCTCGGTCCGGATCGGCGAGACGGAGCTCTCCACCCTGAAGGACAAGCAGCTCACCCAGTTGCGCCGGGACAAGATCGGCTTCATCTTCCAGGCCTTCAACCTGCTGCCGACGCTGACGGCCCTGGAGAACATCACGCTGCCGATGGACATCGCGGGCCGCAAGGCCGACCAGCAGTGGGTCCAGCAGGTCATCGACATGCTCGGCCTCTCCGGCCGCCTCAAGCACCGCCCCACCGAGCTCTCCGGCGGCCAGCAGCAGCGCGTGGCCGTGGCCCGCGCCCTCGCCTCCCGCCCCGAGATCATCTTCGGCGACGAGCCCACCGGAAACCTGGACTCCCGCTCGGGCGCCGAGGTCCTCGGCTTCCTGCGCAACTCGGTGCGGGAGCTGGGCCAGACCGTCGTCATGGTCACCCACGACGCGGTGGCCGCCTCCTACGCGGACCGCGTGATCTTCCTCGCGGACGGCCGGATCGTCGACGAGATGCTGCGCCCGACGGCGGACGGCGTCCTCGACCGCATGAAGGCCTTCGACGCCAAGGGCCGTACGAGCTGACGCGGCCCCGAGCCGCCCCCGCCCCGTCGCCCCCTCGAACTCCAGGACCCACCCATGTTCCGTACCGCCCTGCGCAACGTCCTCGCGCACAAGGCGAGACTGCTGATGACCGTCCTCGCCGTGATGCTCGGCGTGGCCTTCGTCTCCGGCACCCTCGTCTTCACCGACACCCTCTCCCAGGCCTTCCGCAACCAGTCGGCGAAGAGCTACGACGACGTGGCCGTCGCCGTCGAGATGTACCCGAACCCCGAGGAGGCCCGGAAGACCCCCGGCCTCTCCCAGAAGGTCGTCGACGAGGTCGCGGGGCTCGACGGGGTCGCCTCCGTCGCCCCGCGCGTCGACGGTTTCGCCGGCGTGCCCGACAGGAACGGCAAGCTGATCGGCCTCGGCTGGGCCAACAAGGGCGCCAACTTCACCCCCGGCAAGGACGGCAAGGACCGCGCGTACACCTTCACCACCGGCTCCGGCCCGGTGGAGGACACGCAGATCGCGCTCGACCGCGACACCGCCGAGAAGGGCGGCTACAAGGTCGGCGACACCGTCCGCGTCGCCACCAACGGCCCGGTGAAGGAGTACACCCTCTCCGGCGTCTTCACCACCGAGGACGGCGCCGTCAACGCGGGCGGCAGCCTGGTCGTCTTCGACACCGCCGTCGCGCAGAAGCTCTACCTGAAGCCCGGGTACTTCCAGAACCTCACCGTCACCGCCACCCCCGGCACCGACGCGGACAAGCTCGTCGACGAGGTCCTCAAGGTCGTCCCGAAGTCGGCCACCGCGCAGACCGGCACGGTCCTCGCCGACCAGCAGGCCAAGGACATCGAGGCCGGCATGGGCACCCTCAACCAGGTCCTGCTCGGCTTCGCCGGCATCGCGCTCTTCGTCGGGATCTTCCTGATCTCCAACACCTTCACCATGCTGGTCGCCCAGCGCACCAAGGAACTCGCCCTGATGCGCGCGGTCGGCGCCTCGCGCAGGCAGATCACCCGCTCCGTCCTCGCCGAGGCCGGCCTGGTCGGTCTGGTCGCCTCCGCCGTCGGCTACGTCCTCGGCATCGGCCTCGCGGTCGGACTCCGCTCGGCCATGAGCGCCTTCGAGATGAAGGTCCCGGACGGCGACCTGGTCCTCGGCGCCACCCCGGCCGTCGCCGCCCTCGCCGTCGGCGTCCTCATCACCATGCTCGCCGCCTGGCTGCCCGGCCGCCGTGCCGCGAAGATCCCGCCGGTCGCCGCGATGAGCAGCGTCCACGCCACCGCGAGCACCAAGTCGCTCGTCGTGCGGAACTCCATCGGCGCCGCGCTCACCGCCCTCGGCGTCGTCCTGATCGTCCTCGGCGCCAACCAGGGCGGCGACGACGGCCGCATGTTCATCGCGGGCGGCGCGTTCCTCACCCTCATCGGCGTCATCGTCCTGATCCCGTTCCTGGTGCGGCCCGTGATCGCCCTGATCCGCCCGCTCCTCGTCGGCGCCTTCGGCGTCTCCGGCAAGCTCGCCGGACTGAACGCGGTCCGCAACCCGCGCCGCACCGGCGCCACCGCCTCCGCGCTCGCCATCGGCCTGACCCTCGTCACCGGCCTCTCGGTCCTCGGCGCCACGGTCGGCGCGGCCCTGGACAAGGTGACGACCGACCAGATCAAGGCCGACTACATGGTCAGCATGGCCAGCGGCAACAGCCTGAGCAAGGAGGCGCTGGCCGCCCTGGAGAAGGCCCCGGGCGTCACCGCGGTCTCCCCGCAGCAGGCGGGCGCCCTGGAGATCAAGGGCGACTACGTCTCGGCCTCCGGCGTCACCCCCGGCGCCGTCGAGAAGGTCCTCAAGCTCACCGTCGTGAACGGCTCGCTGTCCTCCCTGGGCAAGGGCCAGATCGCCGTCGCGGAGAAGACCGCCGCGAAGCGCGGCCTGAAGGTCGGCGACACCGTCCCCGTCGAGTACCTCGACAAGCAGAAGGGCAAGCTGACCGTCGGCGCCGTCTACGAGGACAGCGACTTCCTCTCGCCGGTCCTCATCGACCACAAGCTGATCGACCGGCACGAGCAGCAGGCGGAGATCCGCGAGATCTTCGTCTCGACGGAGGGCGGCGCGAGCGCGGCGAACGAGCGGGCCCTGTCGAAGGCCATGGGCGACAACCCGGCCATCACCGTCATGGACCACAAGGACATCCGCGACTCCTTCGGCGGCCCGATCAACATCATGCTCAACATCATGTACGGCCTGCTCGGCATGGCCCTGATCATCGCCGTCCTCGGCGTCGTCAACACCCTCGCGATGTCCGTCTTCGAGCGTCAGCAGGAGATCGGCATGATCCGCGCGATCGGTCTCGACCGGCGCCGGGTGAAGCGGATGGTCCGTCTGGAGGCCGTCGTCATCGCGGTGTTCGGCGCGGTCGTCGGCATCGGCCTCGGTTCGTTCCTCGGCTGGGCGATCGGCGAGACCTTCAAGAACAGCCTGCCGGGCTACGCCCTGGTCCTGCCCTGGGACCGGATCGGCCTCTTCCTGGTCCTGGCGGCCCTGGTCGGCGTCCTCGCCTCCCTGTGGCCGGCCCGCAGCGCGGCGAAGCTGAACATGCTCACCGCGATCAAGGCCGAGTAGCCGCCCGTACACGCGCGAAGGGCCCGGTTCCCCTGGGAACCGGGCCCTTCGCCGTGCCGTCAGCCGGTCTTCTCGTTCCAGACGCGCGGCCGCAGCGCCGTGCCGCTCGCGCCCGACACCGGGGTCTTCACGGCGAGGAACTGGTTCACGCCGATCCGGTTGCGCTCGAAGGAGACCGCCGAGGCCGCCATGTAGAGCCGCCAGATCCGGGCCCGGCCCGGCGAGACGAGCCGGACCGCCCGGTCCCAGTCCGCCTCCAGGTTGGCCACCCAGCGGCGCAGGGTCAGCGCGTAGTGCTCGCGGATCGCCTCCACGTCCCGGACCTCGAAGCCGGCGTCCTCCAGGGTCGTCAGGGTGCGGCCCATGGGGGCGAGTTCGCCGTCGGGGAAGACGTACGCGTCGATGAAGGGGTCGACCTCGTAGGCCTCCTCGTCGGGCTCGGGGCGCCGGGAGATCTGGTGGTTCAGGAGCCGCCCGCCGGGCTTGAGGAGGCCGTACAGGGTGTCGGCGTACTCCCGGTACCGCACGGCACCGACGTGCTCGGCCATGCCGATCGAGGAGATCGCGTCGTACGGGCCGTCGGCGACGTCCCGGTAGTCCTGGACGCGGATCTCGATCAGGTCGGTGAGGCCCTCTTCGGCGATCCGCTTGCGGGCGTAGGTGGCCTGCTCGCGGGAGAGGGTGACGCCGACGACCCTGGCGCCGTACTCGCGGGCGGCGTGGACGGCCATGGAGCCCCAGCCGCAGCCCACGTCGAGGAGCCGGTCGCCCTCCTTGAGGTTCAGCTTGCGGGCGATGAGGTCCAGCTTGTCCCGCTGGGCGTCCTCGAGGGTGCCGTCAGCGTCCGCATCGGGCCAGTATGCGCACGAGTAGACCATCGAGGGGCCGAGGACCAGCTCGTAGAAGTCGTTGCCCACGTCGTAGTGGTGACTGATCGCCTGCTTGTCGCGGCGCTTGCTGTGCCGGCTGCCGCTGCGGCCGCGGATCTCCTCGGCCGGGGGCTTCGGCGGCGGGAAGGGGCCGGCGATCCGCAGCAGGGCGCGGGCGGCGGCGCGCAGCTTGGGGTCGCGTACGGAGTCCAGCAGGCTCCTGGTCTCCTCGCCGCGCTCCCACAGGAGGCCGGAGATGCTGTCCAGGAGCTCGTAGAGGTCGCCCTCGACGTCGATCTCGCCGGCCACCCAGGCGCGGGCGAGGCCCAGTTCGCCGGGCTTCCAGATCATCCTCCGCAGGGCCCGGCGGTCGCGGACGATCAGGACGGGGCCACCGGCGGGCCCGGCCTCGCTGCCGTCCCAGGCTCGCAGACGGACCGGGAGCGGCCCGCCGAGGAGTTCCTCGGCGAGGGTCGTCAGCCGCGACGCGGCGTCGGCCATGGTGCACACCTCCGTGATCTTCGTACCCCAGAAATGTTCGTCACCAAGGGAACACCGTCGGTAGGCGTCGCAGTCCCGAATCGGCGCAACGAGTCGGCAAAACACGCGAAGGGCCGTCCGCACCACGGATGGCGGACGGCCCTTTTACGGCCTTGCGTGTTACTTCGGGGTGTTGCGGGGGGGTCTTACGAGGCCTTGGCCTTCTCCTGCGCCGGGGCGGCCGGCGCCGGGGCGGGCTTGGCCGCCTCGTAGAACTCCTCGCGCGGCGTCTCCATGGCGCCGAGCGACACGACCTCGCGCTTGAGGAACATGCCGAGGGTCCAGTCGGCGAAGACGCGGATCTTGCGGTTGAAGGTCGGCATCGCCATGCCGTGGTAGCCACGGTGCATGTACCAGGCGAGACGGCCCTTGAGCTTGATCTTCACCTTGCCCATGACGATCATGGCGACGCCCTTGTGCAGACCGAGTCCGGCCACCGCGCCCTTGTTGGCGTGGCTGTACTCCTTCTGCGGGAAGCCGCGCATGCCGGCCACCACGTTGTCGCCGAGGACCTTGGCCTGGCGCAGGGCGTGCTGGGCGTTCGGCGGGCACCAGGCGCGCTCGGCCGGGACGCCGGCCTTGATCGCGGCCATGTCCGGGACCTGGGCGTTGTCGCCCGCGGCCCAGACGTAGTCCATGCCGTTGACCTGGAGCTTCTCGTTGCAGTCCACGTGGCCGCGGGGGCCGAGCGGCAGACCGAAGCGGGCGAGCGCCGGGTTCGGCTTCACACCGGCGGTCCAGACGATCGTGCTGGAGTCGACCTCGAGGCCGTTCTTCAGCACGACGTGACCGTCGACGCAGGAGTCCATGGAGGTCTCGAGGTAGATCTCGATCCCGCGGGACTCCAGGTGCTCCTTGCCGTACTGGCCGAGCTTGGGGCCGACCTCGGGAAGGATCTTGTCGGCCGCGTCGACCAGGATGAAGCGCATGTCCTCGCGCGACACGTTCTGGTAGTACTTCGCGGCGTCGCGGGCCATGTCCTCGACCTCGCCGATCGTCTCGGCGCCGGCGAAGCCACCGCCGACGAAGACGAAGGTCAGGGCCTTGCGGCGGACCTCCTCGTCGGTGGTCGAGTCGGCCTTGTCGAGCTGCTCGAGGACGTGGTTGCGCAGGCCGATGGCCTCCTCGATGCCCTTCATGCCGATGCCCTGCTCGGCAAGACCGGGGATCGGGAAGGTGCGGGAGACCGCGCCCATCGAGATGACCAGGTAGTCGAACGGCAGCTCGTACGCCTCGCCGACGAGCGGCGCGATCGTGGCGACCTTGCGGTCCTGGTCGATGGTGGTGACCCGGCCGGTGAGCACCTCCGCTCCGCGCACGACGCGTCGCAGCGGGACGACGACGTGACGCGGGGAGATGCTGCCGGCGGCGGCTTCGGGGAGGAAGGGCTGGTAGGTCATGTACGACCGCGGGTCGACGACCGTGACGGTCGCCTCCGCGTAGCGCATCTTCTTGAGGATGCGCCGAGCTGCGTACAGGCCTACGTACCCGCCGCCTACTACGAGGATCCTGGGACGCTCCGTGGTGCT
The DNA here is from genome assembly GCF_040613865.1 of Streptomyces sp. NPDC006197. Taxonomy (NCBI): domain Bacteria; kingdom Bacillati; phylum Actinomycetota; class Actinomycetes; order Kitasatosporales; family Streptomycetaceae; genus Streptomyces; species Streptomyces sp. NPDC006197. The sequence goes on from NZ_JBEXSZ010000021.1 coordinate 46,714, forward strand.
CATGGGATCGAGTATCCACCCCTCCTGAGGGGGGTGCTCGTGCGCCCCTTCACAAGCTTCGAGGACACCTCTGCTACACTCCGCGGCCCACGTGATCCACGTCATGATCCTGCAAAGGAACCGGGGTGCACTGGCGAACGTTGTTCACCCCCCGTGAACTGGCCTGGAGAGCCTCCGTTAACGCTGAACCGGAGCCCCGCTTCACACGATGGAAACATCGAGCGAATCAGCCTCCAGACCTGCGAAAGGGCCCCGTGGCGCCCCCCGGAGGGCCTAAAGACCCTCCTCGGGCGCCATCGGGGCCCTTTTCCTTGTGAAGAACTTCACGAACCTTTTCCGACGGGGTGTCGCCGGGGCGCTCGATAGGCGCCCGCTATGCCACGGATAGGGCGATCCCATCGAGAATGTCGTGCTCGCTGACGACGACCTCGCGGGCCCCCACACGCTCCACGATCTCCCTCAGGACGAGCGCCCCGGCGATGATCACGTCGACCCGGCCGGGGTGGATGACGGGGATCGCGGCCCGCTCGTCGTGGGTGGAGGCGAGGAGCCGCTCGGTCACCTCGGCGACCTGCTCGGCGGAGATCCGGGAGTGGTGGACCTTCTCGGAGTCGTACTCGGGGAGCCCGAGGGCGATCGCGGCGACCGTCGTGACGGAGCCGGCGAGCCCGACGAGGGTCTCCGCCGTGTCGATCGGCACGGCCTCGGCTGCCAGGTCGAGCGCGGTACGGACGTCGGCGCGGATCGCGGCGACCTCCTCGGCGGTCGGCGGGTCGTGCCGGACGTGCCGCTCGGTGAGCCGGACGCAGCCGATGTCGACGGAGCGGGCGGCCTCGACGTGCTTGTTGCCGACCACGAACTCGGTGGAGCCGCCGCCGATGTCCACGACGAGGCGCCGGTCGTCCCCGTGCAGTTCGCCGGTGGCGCCGGTGAAGGAGAACTCGGCCTCCTGGTCGCCGGTGATGACCTCGGGCTCGACGCCCAGGATCTCCACGACCCCGTTCACGAAGTCCGCACGGTTCTCGGCGTCGCGGGAGGCGGAGGTGGCCACGAAGCGGAGCCGCTCGGCGCCCCGCTCCTTGATGACCTCGGCGTACTCGCGGCAGGCCGCGAAGGTCCGCTCCAGGGCCTCGGGGGCGAGCCGGCCCGTCTTGTCGACGCCCTGGCCGAGCCGGACGATCGTCATCCTCCGGTCCAGCTCGATCAGCTCGCCCGTCTCCGGGTGGACGTCGGCGACGAGGAGGCGGATGGAGTTCGTACCGCAGTCGATTCCGGCGACCCGGGTCATTCCGAGGACTTCCCTTCGTCGGTGCAGGGGTTCACGCAGGGGCCCTTCGCCCACCACTCCGGCAGCATCGCGAGCGCCTCGTCGCCGAACGGGTTCACGCCCGGGCCCGCGGCCAGCGAGTGGCCGACGAGGACGTGCAGGCACTTGACCCGGTCCGGCATGCCGCCGGCGCTCGGGAAGCCCTCCAGGACCTCGATGGCGTCGCGGCGGGCGATGTAGTCCTCGTGCGCGGCCCGGTAGGCGGCGGCGAGTTCCGGGTCGGTGGCGAGCCGGGCCTGCATCTCCTTCATGACCCCGTTGGCCTCCAGGGTGCCGATGGCCGAGGCCGCCCGGGGGCAGGTCAGGTAGTACGTGGTGGGGAACGGCGTGCCGTCGGGGAGCCGGGGCGCGGTCTCGACGACGTCCGGGTTGCCGCACGGGCAGCGGTGCGCGATGGCGCGCAGGCCGCGGGGCGGGCGGCCGAGCTGGAGCTCGAAGGCGGCGATGTCCGTGTCGGTGGGCTCGGTGCGTTCGGTCTGCGGAGGGGGCGTTTCCATGTCTGCCTTGCTCGTCAGGTCGTTACGGGCGGTCGGCGTGGTCGACGCCGTCCCAGAGGTTGTCGTACCAGGGGCGGTCGGCCGCGCCCTGGTCGGCGCGGGGCCGTCGCTCCGCGTCGGGGTCGTTCACGGTGAAGCCGGTCTCGCCGGGCATCACGTAGTGCAGGTGCTCGCGGGCGAGGCGGCGGACGTAGGCCGGGTCCTGGAGGCGGGCCTTCTCGTCCTTCAGCTCCTCGACCCGCCGGGCGGCCTCGTCGGCCCTGCGCTCCTGCTCGGCGATCTCGCCCTGCTGGGAGACGTAGCTCCGCATCGGGTAGGCGAGCGCCACGACGAGGGAGCAGACCACGAGGGCGAGGAAGGCCGCGCGGCCGGTGAGCCGGGAGCGGCGGGCCTGACGGCGGGTCTGGGAGCGGTAGACACGGGCGGCGGTCTGCTCGCCGAGCAGTCTGATCCGGGTCGCGGTCGAGAACCGGTCCCGGTCCTTCGCGGCCATGTCGTGTCGCCTCCCCTGTTCACGCGTACGTCCCCGCACACGGTACGGGACCGAGTACGGGGACGGACGTAACTACAGCGTCAGGCGAGGTCAGCCCTTGAAGCGCGGGAAGGCGCTGCGGCCGGCGTAGACCGCGGCGTCGTCGAGGATCTCCTCGATGCGCAGCAGCTGGTTGTACTTGGCGACGCGGTCCGAGCGGGCCGGGGCGCCGGTCTTGATCTGACCGCAGTTCACGGCGACGGCGAGGTCGGCGATGGTGACGTCCTCGGTCTCGCCGGAGCGGTGGGACATCATGCACTTGAAGCCGTTGCGCTGGGCGAGCTCGACGGCGTCGAGGGTCTCGGTCAGCGAGCCGATCTGGTTGACCTTGACCAGGAGGGCGTTCGCGGTGCCCTCCTCGATGCCGCGGGCCAGGCGCTCCGGGTTGGTGACGAAGAGGTCGTCGCCGACGATCTGGACCTTGGAGCCCAGCTTGTCGGTGAGGATCTTCCAGCCGTCCCAGTCGTCCTCGAACAGCGGGTCCTCGATGGAGACCATCGGGTACGCGGAGACGAGCTCCTCGTAGTACTCGGTCATCTCGGCGGCCGAGCGGGACTTGCCCTCGAACTCGTACGCGCCGTCCTTGTAGAACTCGGAGGCGGCGACGTCGAGCGCGAGCGCCACGTCGGTGCCCGGGGTGTAGCCGGCCTCCTTGATGGCCTCGACGATGAGGTCGAGGGCGGCGCGGTTCGACTCCAGGTTCGGGGCGAAGCCGCCCTCGTCGCCGAGGCCGGTGGAGAGGCCCTTGCGCTTCAGGACGCTCTTGAGGGTGTGGTAGATCTCCGCACCCCAGCGGAGGGCCTCGGAGAAGGACTCCGCGCCGATCGGGGCGATCATGAACTCCTGGATGTCCACGTTGGAGTCCGCGTGCGAACCGCCGTTGAGGATGTTCATCATCGGAACGGGCAGCAGGTGCGCGTTCGGGCCGCCCAGGTAGCGGAAGAGCGGGAGGTCGCTGGCCTCGGAGGCGGCGTGCGCGACGGCGAGGGAGACGCCGAGGATGGCGTTGGCGCCGAGCGAGCCCTTGTTCTCGGTCGCGTCCAGGTCGAACATGGCCTGGTCGATCAGGCGCTGCTCGGTGGCGTCGTAGCCGACGAGCTCCGGGCCGATCTGCTCGATGACGGCGAGGACGGCCTTCTCGACACCCTTGCCCTGGTAACGGTTGGGGTCACCGTCGCGGAGCTCGATGGCCTCGAAGGCACCGGTGGAGGCACCGGACGGAACGGCAGCACGGCCGGTGCTGCCGTCGTCGAGGCCGACCTCGACCTCGACCGTGGGGTTGCCTCGGGAGTCCAGGATTTCCCGGGCTACGACGACGTCGATGGACGGCACGAGCATCTCCTTCTGGGATGTGACGCTGGATGTGACGCAAGGTCGGTGCAGGGTCGCTTGGCCTTGCGACAAGAGCCTAACCGGCTCGGGGGCTCCGGCCAGCCGGGCGCCCGCCCGCTGGGACGAAAAAGGACCCAAGGGCACGCATCCCGGGACGAAGGACCCCGGATCTACTGGACAGTAACCGCTGAAACCGCCACGTTCCCCGGAAACGGGGAACCCCGGTCCGGCGCGCACGGGGGAAGGGCACGCCGGACCGGGGTGGTCACCGCGGGAGGGTCGTCGGGGCCGCGTGAGCCGCCGGACTCACGCGAGCCGCCGGACTCACTTCAGGTGGAGCTGCTGGCCCGGGTAGATGAGGTCGGCGTTCTCGACGACGTCCTTGTTCAGCTCGAAGAGCTTGGCCCAGCCGCCCTTGACGCCGTGCGCCTGGGCGATCTTGCTGAGGGTGTCGCCGGTGACGACCTTGTACTCGCCGTCGCCCTTCTTGACCTTCTCGCCGGTCGGGGTGGTGACGGTCTTGGGGGCCTTGCGCTGCTCGCTGCGGGTGGTCGGCTGCTCGGCGCGACGCTCCTGCTGCTTCGGGGCGGCCTGCTGCTTCGGGGCGGCCTGCTGCGGGGCGGCCTGCTGGGGCTCGCTCTGCTGCGGGGCGCTCTCGGCGGCGCCGCCGTCGTAGGAGGCACCGGAGAGGCCGACGCCGCAGCTCGGCCACGCGCCCTTGCCCTGGCCCGCGAGGACCTTCTCGGCGACGGCGATCTGCTGGGACTTCGACGCCAGGTCGGCGCGCGGGGCGTAGGCGGTGCCACCGAAGGCGGCCCAGGTGGAGTTGGTGAACTGCAGGCCGCCGTAGAAGCCGTTGCCGGTGTTGATGGCCCAGTTGCCGCCGGACTCGCACTGGGCGACGGTGTCCCACTCGGCGGAGGTGGCGGCCGAGGCGGTGCCCGCGGTCATCAGCGGGGCGGCGACGGCGATGCCGGTGACGCCGACGAGCGCGGCGACCTGGGTGGCCTTGGAGGGACGACGGTGTTTGCCCTTGGCGGAAAACAGCATGGGGATTCTCCTCACCGACGCCTGTGAGGTGAGCTGTCGGGTTCGGGCCGGAAAGTTGCCCGGCCGCGTGTCCTTGCACGCGGCTTCACCCCAAGCCGGTCGTCGGCCGTCTGTCTCAACGGCCGGGACCGGCACTTACCTTGGGTCCCCCACTCCTGCCTTCGGCGCTTGCGCGACGACTGTTCCCATCGGCCGACGGCAGGATTCGGCGTTTCGGTCGACGGGGCCCGCGGTGGCGAGCGGTGACGACCGTAGACACAGACCCGCCGGAAGTTCAAAGAGGCTCATCGGGGAAAAATCGCCCTTGTCCACCCTCCGGCGGGCGGTGTTTGCGCAGGTGAGAGGTGACGGAAGCAAAGTTTGCGGACGCGACACGCCAGTTGGGGCGAAGAGACCCATGTCTCACTTGCCCAGAACCGGACATAAGCCCGCGAACTAACCGGCTGCCGTTGTCGAACCCACCGTCAGGTCAAGGCTCTGACCAGGGAGGATGAGGTTCGGATCGGTGCCCACCGTCTGCCGGTTGGCGTCGTAGAGGGCGGTCCAGCCTCCGGGGAGTTCGTTCTCCTGCGCAATGCCGGACAGGCTGTCACCCGGACGCACGGTGTATTCGCCCGTAGTGTCCTGACTGTCCGTTGCGCCCGAATCCTTCGCCTCGTCAGTCGCGGGCGTGGCGTCGACCTTTTCTCCCGCCTTGTCCGCACTCGAAGCGTGTCGACCCGATTCGGGCGAGCTGTCCGTCTCGCCGGATTCCTCCGGAGCGGCCTCGCCCCGGTGCTTGCCGGTGCCGGGCGTGGCCGACGGTGCGTCAGTCTCCGGCGTGCCGGACGAATCCGGTGTACCGGGCGTAACGGACGCGTCGGGGGTGCCCGGAGTCGTCGGCGCGGCGGGCGCGGTGGACGTGGCCGGCGCGGTCGGCGTGGCGGAGGTCGCCGGAGCGGTCGGCGTGGTCGGCGCCGTGGGGGTCGCGGAGGTGGCGGACCGGTCCGTCGTCCCGGTGGTCCCCGTGGGGGCCGTCGGCGTCCCGGCGGTGCGGCCGGACTCGGGAAGGGGGCCGGTGGGCGCCGTCGGGACGACGGTCGGGCCGGGGTTCACGCCGGTGGCCCTGCCGTCGTTGGTCAGACCGGCGATCGGCGCGCAGGTGGCCCACTCGGTGCTGCCCTTGGCGAGCGCCTTCTCGGCCACCGCGATCTGCTGGGCGCGGCTGGCCAGGTCGGGGCTGGGCGCGTAGGCGAGGCCGCCGTTGCGCTCCCAGCTGTCCTGGGTGAACTGGAGGCCGCCGTACATCCCGTTGCCGAAGTTGGCGCTCCACTGGCCACCGGACTCGCACTCGGCGACCCGGTCCCAGGTGGCGGCGTCGGCGGCGGAGGCGGATCCGGTGGCGAGCAACGGCAGTGCCATGGCGGATCCGGTCACGCCCGCGGCGACGACGATGGCGGGGGCCTGACGGGGGCGACGGTGTCGTCCGTTCCCGGAACGCATAAGAGCGCCTTTCGCGTGACGGCTGAGACTGCCGGGAAACGTAGCCGCATTCGAACGTCCGTCACAAGTCGATGGCGCCACGATCACACGAAGATCACATTTCTGATGGACCCTCAGTGACCAGGACCGGTACGGAAGGGGAGAACTCCACCGGAAGCGTGCGCAAACCACGCATGATGAGCCCACCGCGCCACCGCAGTTCGGCCGGATCGGCGGCAAGTCGCAGGTCCGGCAGCCGGGTCAGCAGGGTCGCGAGCGCCGTCTGCCCTTCGAGGCGGGCGAGCGGCGCGCCCAGGCAGTAGTGGATGCCGTGCCCGTAGCCGAGGTGCTGGTTGTCGCGCCGGGCGAGGTCGAGCGTGTCCGGCCCCTCGAACCGCTCCGGGTCCCGGTCGGCGGCGGCGAGCACCACGAGCACCGGGTCGCCCGCCGGGATCTCCTGGCCGCCGATGGTCAGCGCCCGCGTCGCGTACCGCCAGGTGGCCATCTCCACGGGCCCGTCGTACCGCAGCAGTTCCTCGACGCCGGTCTCCAGGAGGCCGGTCTCCCCGGCGGCGAGCGAGGCCTGGAGCCGCTCGCGCTGCCCGGGGTGGCGCAGCAGCTGGTACACGCCGTTGCCGATGAGGTTGACGGTCGTCTCGAAGCCGGCGAACAGCAGGATGAAGGCCATGGCGGCGGCCTCGTTCTCGGTGAGGTGCTCGCCGTGGTCGGAGGCCTTGATGAGCCCGGAGATCAGGTCGTCCCCCGGGTCGAGCCGCTTGCGGTGGATCAGCTCGGCGAGGTAGCCCCGCATCTTCTTCACCGACCGGGCGACCCCGCCGCGCGGCCCGCCGCCGTGCCGGATCATCATCCCGGCCCAGTCCCGGAAGTCGTCCTGGTCCTCCTCGGGCACGCCGAGCAGGTCGCAGATCGCGTAGATGGGCAGCGGGAAGGCGAACTCGTGGATGAGGTCGGCGCTCCCCCGCGCCACGAAGGAGTCGATGAGCCGGTCCGTCAGCTCCTGCACGCGCGGGGTGAACTCGGCGACCCGGCGCGGGGTGAAGGCCTTCGAGACGAGCCGCCGCAGCCGGGTGTGGTCCGGCGGGTCGATGTTGAGCAGATGCGTCATCAGCTCGGCCTTGCGCTCGCCGGGGATGCCGGTCTTCCCCTTCGCGTGCGGGGACTCGTCGTGGTGCGCGGGGTTCTTGGAGAGCCGCTGGTCGGCGAGGGCCTGCCGGGCGTCCGCGTACCGGGTCACGAGCCAGGCCTCGACCCCGCTGGGCAGCGTCGTCCGGTGGACGGGGGCGTGCTCCCGCAGCCAGGCGTAGGCGGGGTACGGATCGCTGGCGAACTCCCAGGTGAAGAGCGTGGGAGCGGGGGCGGGACCGGGGGGCGTACTCACGGCACGACCGTACAGGGCCGCCCGGAAGGAACGTTTCGTGGAGATCCTGTGACCAAGCGGTACAGGTCGTGCCCTAGATTCCTGTCAGTGGATCCCCAGCTGCTCAGAAGCACGTTCGCGGTCGTCGAGAGACGCGCCGAGCACGCCGTCACGTTCTTCTACTCGCACCTCTTCTGGCACAACCCCGGGGTGCGCGAGCTCTTCCCCGAGGACATGCTCCCCCAGCGGGACCGGCTCTTCGCCGCGCTCACGCACGTGGTGACCCGTCTGGAGGACCCCGGGCTCGCGGCCTACCTCGGGCGGCTGGGCCGCGACCACCGCAAGTTCCTCGCCTCCCCCGCGCTGTACGCGGCCGTCGGGCAGAGCCTGCTCGCCGCGTTCGCGCACGCGGCCGGCGCCGCCTGGACGATCGAGGCGGAGAAGGCCTGGAGCGAGGCGTACGGGCACGTCGCCGATCTGATGCTGGCGGGCGCCGACGCGGCGGCCGGGGCCGGGGAGCCCGCCTGGTGGGACGCGGACGTCGTCCGCCACGAGCGGTACGGCGACGACCTGGCCGTCCTCACCCTCCGCCCCCGCCTGCCCCTCCCCCACCTGCCCGGCCAGTACGTCAGCGTCAGCTCGCCGCGGGTCCCGCGCGTCTGGCGCACCTACTCCCTGGCCGACGCGCCCCGCCCCGACGGCACGGTGGAGCTGCACGTGAGCCGGGTCGCGGGCGGCGCGATGAGCACGGCGCTGGTCGAGGAGACGGTCCCGGGCGAGGTGCTGCGGCTCAGCGCCCCCGGCGGCGGACTCGTCGCGCGGACGCCGCGGGGCGGACTGCGCACCTATATATGCGGGGGTACGGGCTGGGCCCCGGTGCGGGCGCTCCTCGCGGAGGCCGTCGACGCCGAGCCGGAGCTGGAGGGCCGGCTGTTCGTGGTGGCCCGCTCCAAGGAGTACCTGTACGCGCGCGAGGACGCCGAGCTCCTGAAGGAGCGCCTCCCCGGCCTGAACGTCACCTACATCGCGGCCGCGCCCCGGCAGCGCAAGGACCGGGCCACCGAGCGGCTGCTCCAGGCGCTGCGGGCGTGCGTCCACTGGTCCGCGCACGACGTGTACCTCGCCGGGCCGCCGGCCTTCGTGGCGGAGGTCGCCGAGGTCCTGGAGGAGCTGGGCACGGACCCGGCGCGGATCCACCACGACACCCTGCCGTCCGTGGGCCGCTTCACCACCCGCCCGAACACGGCGGCCGAACGCCTCCTGGGCCCCCCGGCCCCCCTCTGGCACGACCCGGAGGCCCGAGCGCCCCGCGACGGGGCCTAGGGCCTGTCTTCCGGGCCCTCCCCCGCGACGGGGCCTAGTCCTTCAGGCCCTCCGCCGCGCGGATCGTGTCGCGGTACGTGCGGGCCGCCGCCCGCAGGGCCGCCTCCGGGTCCACGCCGGCGGCCTCGGCGCGGGCGGCGAGGGCGAGCAGTTCGTAGCCGACGCCCTCGCCCGCCGGGAGCCCGACGTCGAGGCCCGCCGTGCGGACCCGGCCCGCGAGCTTCGCGGCGAGCGCGAGCCCCGGCTGTCCGAGCGGCACCCCGTCGGTGACGGACTCCCGCTGCTTCTCGACGGCCTTGGTGCGCAGCCAGTGCGCGTGGACGTCCTCGGGGGTCTCGGCGGTGGCGTCCCCGAAGACGTGCGGGTGCCGGTGGATCAGCTTCTCGACGAGCGTCCCGGCGACGTCGTCCACGGAGAACGGCTCCTCCGCGTCCTCCTCCGCGATCCGGGCGTGGAAGACGACCTGGAGCAGCACGTCCCCGAGCTCCTCGCGCAGCTCCCGCCGGTCGCCCTCCTCGATCGCCTCGACGAGCTCGTACGCCTCCTCGATGGCGTACTTGGCGAGCCCCCGGTGGGTCTGGCGCGAGGTCCAGGGGCACTCGCGGCGGATGCGGTCCATGATCTGCACGAGGTCGAGGAGGCGGGCGCCGGGCAGGTCGTACGAGCCGGGCAGCAGCTCCAGGTCGGGCATGGAGACGCGGCCGGAGCCGGCGAGCCGGGCGAGGCCGTCGGTCAGTGCCCTGTCCCCCTCGCCGGAGGGCAGCAGCAGGACCGTGCGGCCTCCGGCGCAGGCCTCGACGAGCTCCTCGGCGGTGGGGCGGACGTGCTCGACGGCGACGCCGGCCTCCCGCAGGTACGGCAGCTGGGGGTGGTCCTCGTCGGGGCAGAGCACCCGGTCGGCCCCGTGCAGCGCCTGCCAGGCGGGCCAGGACAGCAGTCCGGGCGCCACGCGGTGGCTGGCGGTGAGCAGGACGATGCGGCCGGGGCTCTCAGAAGTCACCCCTCAAACCTACCTACGCTCCGGACGCGGCGGCAGCGGGGTCCTGGCTGATCTGGCGGAGCCAGGGGGCCGTGGTGTCGGAGAGGCGGACCTGGGCGTCGTCCCAGCGGCCGTAGCGCGGGTTCACGTCGATGCCGAGCTCCTTGGAGGCGGCGGAGAAGACGTCCGTCAGCTTCTTCTGGCCCTCGGGGCTCTCGGTGACGCCCAGCTTCTGGGCGATCTTGTTCATGAGGACGTTGCGGCGGACGAACGCGTCGATCTGGTCGGGCGCCACGCCCTGCTCCTGGAGGAGGACGGCCTTGAGCTGCTCCTCGCCGCCGCCCTGGCGGACGAAGGAGTCCCGGGTCTGCTGGAGTTCGGCGCGGGTGGCGGTGACGCCGTTGTCGCGGGCGACCTCGTCGACGACCCGGTCGAAGATCATGACGTTGAGTTTGCGGCGGCTGAGGTCGCCGGTGGCCGCGACGAGCTGCGCGGACTGCGGCGAGGCCGCCTGCGCGTCCCGTACGTCCTCGACCTGCGCCTGCAGGCTGGCGACCTCGATCCGCTGGCCGCCGACGACGGCCGCCGCTCCTGGATGGGCGTCACTGCCGCAGGCGGTGAGCAGCGGGGCCGCGGCGAGGAGGGCGGCGGAGACGGTGAGCGCAGTGCGGCGGTGCAAAGGAGCCTCCCGGGCTGGTCGTGCGTCAGTTGAACGACCTTGCGGTGATCGATGGTAGGGAGTCGCCGGGGCCGGAGCCACTACTTCGGAGCGACTGTTTCCCACAACGACTCACCCGTCACCCGGGTGTCGGCCGCCCGCGAAGCGCCGCTCGTCTCCTTCAGCAGGTAGTGCGGCCGCCGCTTCACCTCGTAGTAGATGCGTCCGACGTACTCGCCGATCAGCCCGGCCATCACCATCTGCACGCCGGCGAGGGCGGTGACGGCGACGAGGAGGGTGACGTAGCCGGGGGTGTCGACGCCGTTGACGAGGGCGTCGCCGACGATCCAGGCCGCGTAGCCGAGGGCGACGACGGTGAGGAGCAGCCCGAGGTGGACGGCGGCCCGCAGGGGCTTGTTGTTGAAGGAGAGGAGGCCGTCGAGGCCGTAGTTGAGGAGCTTGCCGAAGGTCCACTTGGAGCGGCCCTGCTCGCGGACGGCGTTCTCGTAGGAGAAGGTCGTGGTACGGAAGCCGACCCAGGAGAAGAGGCCCTTGGAGAAGCGGTTGTACTCGCCGAGTTCGAGGACGGCGTCGACGGTGCGCCGCGACAGGAGCCGGAAGTCCCCGACGCCGTCGACGAGCTCGACGTCGACGAGCCGGTTGATCGCCCGGTAGTAGAGGCGGGCGGTGAGGGTACGGGTGACCCGGTCGCCCTCGCGGGTGCGGCGGGCGACGACCTGGTCGTACCCCTCGGCGTGCAGGGCGACCATGCGGTGCACGAGCTCCGGCGGGTGCTGGAGGTCGGCGTCCATGATCACGACGGCGTCTCCGGCGGCGTGCCGGAGTCCGGCGAGCATCGCGGCCTCCTTGCCGAAGTTGCGGCTGAAGGAGAGGTAGCGGACCCGGTCCGGGTCACGCCCCGCGAGCTCCTGGAGCAGGGGGAGGGTCCCGTCCCGGCTGCCGTCGTCCACGTAGACGATCTCGAACTGTCCGTCGGTGCGGTCCAGTTCGGCGGTCACGTGGTCGTGGAAGCGGGCGAGGACGTCCTCCTCGTTGAAGCACGGGACGACGATCGAGAGCAGCACGCGGACCACGACAACGGAGCCGGGTGTCCCGGCCGGTCCGGGTGGATGACCTTCAGGCGACCATCGCGTGAACTGGCCCTGCGGGCCCGCTTCTTCCCGTGGAGGCGCTGGCATATTCGAACGGTCATGCCGAACGCCAAGCACCCCCAGCCGCCCTCCGTCCACCTTGCCGGTCCGCTCGCTCCGGCGCTCGCCGGCGTCCTGACCGTCCTCGCCGTCTGCGGCGGGGACGCCGTCGCCCGGGTGTTCCCCTTCGGGCCGCGCCGCCGGGCCGTCAACGACCTCGCCAACCAGTTCGTGCCGTTCCACGCGCACCTGTGGGACCTGGTGCGCGGCCGGGCGGACGGCGGGCTGCTGCTGGACTGGGGGGCCGGCTGGGGCACGAGCTTCCTGCCCGACTACGGCACCTATCTGTCGAGCCCCTTCGCCCCGCTGGTCGCGCTCTTCCCGCGCGGCGACATCGAGTACGCGGTGTACGGGATCACCGTCCTGAAGACGGCGGTCGCGGCGGCGGCGATGACGTTCCTGCTGCGGCGGACCGGCCCCGGCGGCGCCCGGTGGTGGGCGGCGGTGCTCGGCGCCTCGTACGCGCTGTGCGGGTGGTCGCTCGCGGAGGGCACGTACAACCCGATGTGGCTGGACGGCCTGATCGCCTTCCCGCTGCTCTGCCTGGTGGGCGAATGGGCCCGGGAGGGCCGCCGGCCGCTCCTGGGGCCCCTGGTGGTGGCGGTCTGCTGGCTCGCGAACTTCTACACGGCGTACATGGCGACCCTCGGCGCCGCCCTCGTGCTCCTGGTCCGGCTGGCGGTCACGGACTCCTTCCGGTGGCGGACGCTGCTCCGCGCGGGGGTGACGACGGCCCTCGGCGTCGGCCTCGCCGCCCCCGTCCTCGTCCCCGTCTTCCTCGGCTCCCGGCACGCCCACCCGGGCGTCGTCCGGGACTTCGCCCCGGCGGCCGGCACGGACTTCTTTGCCCGGTTGCTCCCGGCAACCTACAGTTTCTCGACGCCGGCGGCCTTCGTCTGCACGGCGGTGCCGCTGCTCGCGGGGGCGCTGCTCTTCCGCCGGGACGCGCCGGGCCGGGAGCGGTGGCTGTGGGGCGGCCTGTGCGCGGCGGTCGCGCTGTCGATGCAGTGGGGCCCGACGCACCTGCTGTGGCACGTCTTCGCCACCCCGAACGGCAGCCCGTACCGCCAGACCTTCGTCCTGTCCGGCATCCTCGTGCTCGCCGCCTGGACGGGCCTCGCCCACGGCCTCCCGGACCGCAGGTCGCTGCTCGGCGGGGCGGCGGTCGTCCTGGCCCTGACCGCCGGGGCGCTGCCGAGCCCGCTCCTCACCCCCTGGTCGCTGCTCCTCGCGGGCGCCGGCCTGGCGGCGGTGGCGGGCGCGCTGCTGCTGCCGGGGCGGGGGCGGTACGGGGTGCTCGCCGCGCTCCTCGTCACGGGCACGCTCCTCGGCCAGGCGGCGGCGACCACGGCGTACGCGGACCGGGAGCGGCTCGCCCGGCTCGACGACTACCCGCCGTGGGGCGCGGAGCACGAGCGGCGGGCGGCGGCGCTCGCGGCGGCCGACGGCTGGCCCGCGTACCGCACGGACTCCGGCCTTCCCCGGGTCGCGGGCAACGACCCGCTGCTGCTCGGCGGCCAGGGCGCCGCGTACTACAGCAGCCACACCCCGGCGGTCCTGACGCAGACCCTGGCCGCGCTGGGCGGCGGCTGGACCTCGCGCGGCCGGAACCTGCTGAGCCTGGACAATCCGGTGACGGACGCGCTGTTCGGCGTGGGCGCGCGGTGGCGGAACGGCGAGGTCGTGCGTACGGACGCGCACCTGCCGCTGGTGACGGTGCGGCCCCCGGGCCCGCCCCCGGTCTACGGCCCGTCGCCCTTCCGCAACCAGGAACTCCTGCTCGGCGCCCGGGTGTACGAGCCCCCGCACGCGGGCGCGTGCCGGGTGGGCACGGAGGTCTTCCTCTGGGCCCCGGACGCGACGGGCACGGCCCGCCTGGGCGACCGGGAGACCCGCCTCCTCGGCGGCGGCCCGAAGCGCCGCGCGGCCCTGACCTCGCTGGGCGTCCAGCGCGTCCCCGGCCTGAAGCCGGTCCTGCCGGGGCCGGGCGAGCTGGGCTGCCTGGACCACGACCGCCTCCGCTCGGCGGTGACGGCCCTGCGCGCCCGCGCGGCGACCTCGGTCCGCGTCACGTCCGACGGCATACGGGCCGTCCTCCCGCCCGGCGCCACGGGCACGGCGGTCGTGGCGACCCCGCACATCGCGGGCTGGCACTGCGAGGGCGCCGACCCGGCCTCGTACGGCGGCCTCCTGGCCGTCCCGGCCGGGGGCGGCGAGCTCTCCTGCACGTTCCGGCCCCCGGGCCTGCGGGCGGGCCTGGCGGCGGGGGCCCTGGCGGCACTGGGGCTCGCGGGCGTGGTCCTGACGCGCGTCAGGAGCGGGCGATCGCCTCGTCGACGGCCGCACCCGTCGGCGGGATGACGAGCGCCGTCTCCCGGAGCGCCGGCGGCAGGTGACGGCGCCGGTCCTCGTGGAAGAGGAGGGCGGGGCAGCCCACGGGCAGGACGACGGCCCCCAGCGCGTCGGCGAGCCGGGCGAGCACGTCGAGCGCGGCACCGCGCGAGACGTGCGTCGCCGTCAGGTACGTCGGGTCGTCGGCTCCTCCGCCGCGCACGTCGATCTCCGCCGTGCCTCCGTCCTCCGCGCGCAGGAGGACCTCACCGAGGTCCAGGTCCCCCGCCACCACGTACGGCCCGACCGTCCGGCGGAACCGCTCGACGTCCAGTCCTGCGAACTCGCCGTCCACGAACCGGAAGAGGAACGTCTCCGCGCTCACGGCCCCTCGGCCCCGGAGGGGATCCGCAGCTCCCAGCGGACCTCGCCGTCCTGCGTCTCCTCCGTCGGCGCGAGGCCGGCCGCGCGGGCGACGGCGGCGGAGGCCGCGTGGTCGGGGTGGACGTGGGCGACGACGGTCCGGACGCCCCGCCCCACGAGCAGTCCGACGAGCCCCCCGGCGGCCTCGCGGGCGATCCCCCGCCCCTGCCAGTCCGTCCCGACGACCCAGGCGACCTCGGCGGTCCGCCCGCCGTCGGTGACCGTCGCCTGCACGGTCCCGGCGAGCCGGTCCTCCGCGCGGAGCCGCACCACCCAGTTGCACCAGACGACCGCCGGGTCGGGCGATCCGGCGACCAGCCGCTCGTACCGGGCGCGCAGTTCGGGCGCGGTGAGCGGGGCGCCGCCGATGAAGGCGTGGAGGGCGGGGTCGGCGAGGACCCCGGCCATCTCGTCGGCGTGCGCGACGGCGAGCGGCACGAGGTCGAGGCGCCGGGTGCGCACGGTCGCGGTCCCGGGGCTCACAGGTCCCCGAGGAAGCCGGGGTCGGTGCCGTCGAGCTGCAGGGCCGTGTCGCGTCCGAGCCCGAGCAGCTGCCCCAGGGGGACGACCGCGCGGCTGGTCCCGGCCAGGTCCCGGTGCGCCTCGGCGGACCACAGGGGCGGGTAGAGGCTGAGCCCCTCGCCGCCGGTCAGACCGGGCACCTCCTCGCGCCAGCCGGGCCAGCGCAGGCCCTCGTAGAACTCCTCGATCCCTCCGGCGAGCACCCACGACAGCCAGGCTCCGTACCCGGCGCCGATCGCGTCCCAGCGCAGCGAGTCGGGCGCGAAGTAGACCATCTCGCCGGGGCTGCCCGGCAGTCCGGTCTCCTCCTCCGTGCCGCCCTGGATCGCGAAGGCCCCGCCGAGCACGTCGTGCGCGACGAGGAGTCCGGCGGCGGGCCGCCAGGCGGGGTCGGGCTCGGCGGGGTAGCCGTTGACCCGGGCGAGGCCGGGCAGGCGCCGGTCGTTGTGGACGGCCGGGCTGCCGTACACCCGCAGCCAGCCGTCGTCGACGAGGGCGCCGCCGGTGCGGAAGAGGAAGGCGCCCAGGTACGAGCGGACGGTGACCTGCGTCTGGAGGAGCGTGGCCGCCCCTTGCGCGGGGTCGGCGTCCAGCACCTCGACGGGCACCTTCGCCGTCCGCAGCTCCTCTTCGAGCAGCGGCCATGCCGGGTCCTCGACCTCGGTCAGTTCGCTCAGTCCACGCACGGAGAAATCCTCGCACGCCTTCCTCCGTTGATCGACGGCACCGGCAGGGGTATCTTGCATTACATGGTTCCTGGCGAAGCAAGATCCGAGGCGGCCGGAAAGGTCGCCAGTCAGCTGCGCAAGGGCGTACTGGAGTACTGCGTCCTGGCCCTGCTGCGCGACGGCCCGCGCTACGGCGTCGAGATCCTCGACGAGCTGGCCGCCGTCAGCGTCATGACCACCAGCCAGGGCACCATCTACCCCCTGCTGTCCCGGCTCCGCCGCGACGGGCTCGTCGACACCGAACTGCGCGAGTCGGCCACCGGCCCCGCCCGCCGCTACTACACGCTCACCACACCCGGCAGGACCGCGCTCGCCGAGTTCGCCGAGAGCTGGCCGCGCTTCCGCGACGGCGTCGACCACTTCCTGACCGCACCCCACGGAGGCTCCGCATGACCGGCACCGCACACCCCCTCGTGACCGACTACCTGGCCACGATCGAGCGGGAGGCGTCCTTCCTGCCCGCCGGGCGCCGCGAGGAACTCCTCGCCGACCTGCGCGAACACCTCGCGGTCGCCGTCGGGGAGGAGCAGGACCCGGAGGCCGTCCGCACGGCGCTCGAACGGCTCGGCAGCCCCTCCGCCATCGTCGCGGCCGCCCGCGAGGAGGAGCCGGAGGCCGCGGCCCCGCCCGCCGCGCCTTCACCCGCGCCCCAGCCCCGGTCGCGGAGCGTCCTCACCGCCGTCCTGCTCGGCGTGAGCGGCATCGCCGCGCTCAGCTCCCCCTTCGCCGGCCTGGCCGCCCTCGTCCTGGGCCTCGGACTGCTGTGGACGTCCGCCGCGTGGCAGCGTCGGACGAAGGTGCTCGCGACCGCCCTGACCCTCGCGGCGCCGGTCACGGTCTTTCTCGGCATGCTCCTCCTGGCCGCCCGCCTCGGCGTGGTGGAGCTGCTCGTCCTCCTCGCCGTGAGCATCGCCCTGCCCGCGACGGCGGCGGTCCGTCTGCTCCGGGCCCCGGCGCAGACCGTCTGATCAGGCCCGGAAGGGGCAGGGGCCACCCCCTGCCCGACCAAGATCATCACGGGTGCAGAATGACCCGCATGACCCTGTCGAACACACCGAAAACGGCCACGCTCGACGACGCCGCCATGGTCGGCCGCACCCTGGCCTCCGCCTTCGGCGACGACCCGATGATGCGCTGGTTCTTCCCCGACGCCACCACGCGCGAGACGGGCCTCGGCCGCTACTTCACGACCCTCTTCACCCGGCAGTACGGCCTCCACGGCGTCTGTGAGCGGACCGGGTCGGCCGCCGCCTTCTGGGTGTCGCCCGAGGGCGCGGACAAGGCCGTCCCCGACGCGGAGACCATCCAGGAGCTCGTGGAGATCCTCGGCGACCGCGCCCCGGCCTTCCAGGAGGCCGTCACGGCCGCCGCCGAGCACGGCCCGACCGAGCCCCACTGGTACCTCGCCGTCATCGGCGCCGACCCCGCCGCCCGGGGCCGGGGCCACGGCTCGGCCCTCCTCCGCTCGGGCCTCGCCAAGGCCGACGCGGCGGGCCTGCCGGTCTACCTGGAGTCCTCCAAGCCGGACAACCTGCCGGTGTACGAGCACTTCGGCTTCGTCGTCCGCGACGAGTTCTCCCTGCCGGGCGGCGGCCCGGTCCTCTGGTCGATGAAGCGCGAGCCCCGCGCCTAAGGATGGTCCTGCCACAGGTGGCGCCGGAGCAGCACGTCCGCGTCCGTCACCGCACTGTGGTCGAACCGCTCCCGGGCCGCCCGCCGGTCCCGTACGAGCAGCGCACACGCGACACAGTGCGGTACGGGCTCCGGCGGGCGGCTCAGGTCGGGCACGGGCTCCGCCGCCCCGGCCCTGGCCCGCTCGTTGGCCGCCCGCACGCCCGCGCTCAGCCGCTCGGCGGGGGTGGCCGGGCGGAGATCGGCGGGATCCGCCTGCCACTCCCGCCCGCCGCCGACCGGACGGAGCATCACGTAGGGCCCGGCGGCACCCTTGAACTCACCGACCACACCCGCCACTTGGTCGTAGACCCAAGCTCCGAGTTCCATGGATACCGCTCCCTCTGGTGGACTACCCTCTGTGATCCCGGCACTACGAGAATGGACCGGGGAACCGGGAACCCGGAGCGGTGTCGGGCTGTACTTCCCCAGGTCGCGCGGGTAGTTCCACATCTTCCACAAGGGAGTGCGCGCGATGCCGGCGAGACGGGTGGTGACGGGCCGCAGCCAGGAGCCGAGGAAGCGGTTCGCGGAGGAGCTCAAGTCCCTGCGGACCGAACGGAGCCTGAGCCTGCGGAAGCTGGGCGAGGTGGCGGGCTGGGACTGGTCGCTGTTCTCGAAGATGGAGAAGGGCGAGACGCTCGGCGGCCCGGAGGTGGTCCAGGCGCTGGACCAGTACTACGGGACGGGGCGGATGCTGCTTGCGCTGTGGGAGCTGGCGGTGGCGGACCCGACGCAGTTCAAGGAGCGGTACCGGAGATACATGACGCTGGAGGCGGAGGCGATCAGCCTGTGGCACTACGCCCCCTACTTGCCGCCGGGCCTGCTCCAGACCGAGGCGTACGTACGCACTCTGATGGAGTGGGCCGGCGGCTGGGAGGGCGCCGAACTGACCCGGCAGGTCGAGGCGCGCGTGGGGCGACAAGCCCTCCTGGAGGGGGACAACGCCCCCACGTTCCGCACGATCCTCTCGGAGACCGTGCTCCGCACGCCGCTGCCGGTCCGGGCGCAGTGGCAGGAGCAGTTGGAGCACTTCCTGACGGTTGGCGATCGCCGCAACGTCACCATCCAAGTGGTGCCCCACTCCGCCGGGGTGTACGGCCTCGCGAACACGGCCGTGATGTTCCTGAAGCCGACGGACGGCCGCACGGTGGCCTGGGTGGAGACCTCCTATTCCGGTGAGTTGGTCGAGGACACGGCCGCTGTCGACCGGCTCCAGCTTCGATACGATCTCGTCCGTGATCTGGCCCTTTCTCCGGCAGATTCACGGAAGTTCATCATGCGGACGTTGGAGGAAGCATCGTGCGAGCCATCGACCTGACCACCGTCACCTGGCGCAAGAGCTCCTACAGCAACGAGGACGGCGGCGAGTGCCTCGAAGTCGCCGATCACCTCCCCCACGTCCCCGTCCGCGACTCCAAGAACCCCGCCGGCCCCGTCCTCGCCTTCGAGGCCGCCGCCTGGTCCTCCTTCGTCACCGGGGTCAAGGACGGGCAGATCGGCGCCTGAACCACCCGACCCACCGCAGGCCAGGGGGGCGACGCACCAGCCCCCACCGGCTGTCACTGGTTCTGCGTTTGACGACAGCCCCGCACGGGGCTGCACTGGATTCATGGACGCTGCGGCGACTCCGTCTTAGGGAGAGCAGCGATGACGACCATGGAAAGTTTCGACCTTCTGCAGCCGTACAAGATCGCCGAGGAGACGTTCGTCATCCCGTGGGCCCTCGAAGCCCCACCGGTCGGCCACTTCCCGATGAATTCGATGGTGATCCGGGGAGCCGAACCGGTCCTTGTGGACACCGGGGCGCCCGCGGTGCGCGCCCAGTGGCTGGAGGCGGCCTGGTCCGTCGTGGATCCCCTGGACGTACGGTGGATCTTCCTCACCCACGACGACCGCGACCACGCCGGAAACCTTCTGGCGGTCCTCGCGGAATGCCCGAACGCGACCCTGCTGACGACGTGGTTCTCCATCGGCCGCATGGCCGAGGAGTGGGAGACCCCCATCAACCGGTGCCGCTTCATGACCGACGGCGACACGATCGACGCGGGCGACCGCACCCTGGTCGCCAAGCGGCCACCCCTGTACGACAACCCCACGACCCGTGCCCTCTTCGACCCGAAGAGCAATGTCCTGTGGTCCGTCGACACCTTCGCCACGAACGTGCCGACCCCCATGCCCGAGACGGCTGCGCTGTCGCCGGACGAGTTCCGCGACGGTCAGTTCTTCGGCGGCAGGCTGGTCTCCCCCTGGGTCGCCCTGCTGGACGACCAGAAGTTCGGGGCGGTCGTCACCGACTTCCAGCACCTGAACGCCGAGGTCATCGCCGGCTGCCACTGCCCGGTCCTGCGCGGCCCCCAGATCCCCGAGGCCTACGACCTCCTCCGCCGGCTCCCCGAGATCCCCCCGTGGACGGAGTTCACCCAGTCCGACCTGGACCAGTGGATGGCGGCCGCCGAGAGCTCGGTTCCGCCGGAGCAGCCGCGGCCGTCGGGGACGTGAGCGGCGGCGCACCGGCGAACGGTGGATCAACCGTTTCGACCGGTGGCGCGGGCCAGGGCGCGGAGCAGACGGACGTACGGTGACCAGCGGGCCGGGCGCCGGACGGTGCCGGTGCAGGCGAGTTCGGCGCGGTCGAGGCCGTCCTCCAGGCAGGCGTCGTGGAGCGGGCGCCAGGCCAGGGGCCAGGTCAGGCGGGCCAGGCCCCTGGGCGCCATGGCGAGGGTGTGGTGCAGCCGCGTGCGGCCTTGGCCGGCGGGGAGGACGGCCAGTTCGTGGAAGCCGTGGAAGCCGCGGGGCCCGGTGAACTCGAAGCGGATCCAGCGCCCGGGGGCGTACCCGGCGATCGTGTAGCGCACCGGGCCGTGGCCGCCGACCGCGCCGGGTCCCAGGGGGCGGTCGAACTCCATCGGCGCCCAGGCCGCGCCGGGCCAGAGCCGGTCGCCCTCCCCACTCGCCAGGGTGTCGATGAGCCCGCCCGCCTCGCTGTCCTTCACGGGCAGCAGGCGCTCGTGCACGTTGTAGACGCCCATGCGTCCTCCCTCGAACAGTATTGGAGACCTGTCTCCAATTAATTGGAGAGTACTCTCTGATTCATGGCGAGACCACCCCGCTTCGACGCGGACCAGTTCCTCGACGCCGCCGTCCGCCTCACGGCCGGGGGCGGGCCCGCCGCCGTGACCATGTCGGCCGTGGCCCAGGCCGTCGGGGCGCCCAGCGGCTCCGTGTACCACCGCTTCGCCGGGCGCACGGCACTGCTCGCGGAGGTGTGGCTGCGTACCGTGGAGCGCTTCCAGGCCGGCTACCTCGCCGTCCTGGCCGGCGAGCCCGACGCGCACCGGGCGGCCCGCGCGGCTTCCCGGCACGTGGTGGCCTGGTGTCGCGAGAACCCGGACGAGGCGGCCCTCCTCCTCTACGGCGCCGCCGACTTCGGCCGCGCCGACTGGACGGAGGAGCACACCGAGCGCGCCGACGTCGGCAACCGCCGCGTGTTCGCCGCCCTGGCCCGTCTCGCCGAATCCCTGGGCGCCCGGGACGAGCAGGACCGGGACCGTGCCGCCCTGGCACTGGTCGACCTGCCGCTGACCGTGGTCCGCCGTCACCTGCGGAGCGGCACCCCCCTGCCACCGCACGCCGAGGACCTCACCGAACAGTGCACGGCGGCACTCCTGACCTGACCAGACCCCTGCGGTGGAGGCACAACCGAGGCAGTGCGGAAACTTTAGTTTACGTTGACGGCATCGGAAACTATAGTTGTCGCATGATGGCCTCTGAGATCACCCCAGAAGAGCAGGCAGAGCTCGACAAGGCCCTGTACGACGCCCTGAACCCCCTGGCCTCGGCTATCCGCTCCCGAGAGACCGGGCTGTCCGTGGACCGTATGTGGGAAGCGAATCCCGTCGAAGTGGCGCTGTCCGTCCTGGCCGCTTGGAAGGTGGTGGATGTCCAGGTCAAGCGGCTGACGGAGCGGGCGGCAGCGACCGCCGGGTCCTACGGCGCAAGCTATGAGCAGTTGGGAGCCGTCTGGGGCATCACCCGGCAGGGCGCCCGCAAGAAGTGGCCCGACGCCGTCAGCCGCCCAGCATCCGCGGCAGCGGGCAGAAGTACGCTCGCGCTGTTCGGAGGGACCGCCGAGTTGGTGCAGTCGCCTTCCGGTGATTGGAGCTGGACAGGCAAGGGTGCCGATGGAGCATTCGGCACGGTCGCCGGTGAGACGCTTTACACGACCGCGGAAGAAGCAGCGGCCCACGCGGGCGCGTTCCTCAAAGAACACGCCCTCGACAGCGGCGACCGGCCCTAGAGCTTCTCGCGTGGGTCGTCTGCGGGCCCGGACGAGGACGGCCGCGAGGTGGAGTGCGGTCTGGTCGGGCGGTTGGAGACACGCCCTACGCCGCGTCGGCGGCCGGCCAGTTCTCCACTGCCGCCTTCGCCGCCGCGTGCGCGTCCGCGTCCGCCTCGCAGTCGGGGCACCGGCCCGGTTCCCAGGCGCGGAAGGCGACATCCTCGCAGGTGACGCAGATCTGGACCGGCGGCGGGCCCTGAACTCGGGGCGCGGCGGGGAGCGGGGGCGGAAGGAGGACCTTCAGGCGGTGGGAGAGGAAGCCCGCCGGGTGCCTGAGGGACTCCGGGAGGTCGGCGAGCAGGGTGCGGCGGATGGCGTCGGGGCCGGCGCCCCGGGCGAACCAGGCTTCGACGGCCGGGGCCAGGTGCCGGATGTCCCGTACGGAGAGCAGGAAGCGGGCGTCGTGGCGGCGCAGGTCGAGCAGCAGCTCCGTGGCCGGGGTCGGGGGGATGGCGGGGGTCTCGCCCCCTACCGGATCCGGGTCGGGGCCCGACTACGGATCCGGGTCTGGGTCCGGGGCCGACTCCGGGTCGAGGTCCGAGTCCGGGTCGGGGTCCGGCTCCGGGGGCTCGACCGCGCCCGGATTGTTGTACGAGACCGTACGGGTCGCGATCCGGCCGCTGGGGAGGCGCTCGCGGGTGCGGGAGAGGTACCCGTGGGTCTCCAGCTCGCGCAGGGCGGCGGCGATGCGGATCTCGCCCTCGGGGAAGCGCTCGGCGAGGCGCTTGACGCCGATGCGGGTGCCGGTGGCCAGCGACTGGATGTGGACGGCGAGACCGATCGCGGCGAGCGAGAGGTGCTCGTGCTGCGCGAGGTGGTTGCCGACGACGATGTAGCGCGTCGTGTGGGTGACGTTGGCGTGGATAACGCCCGCGGCGGGGACGGGCGCGCTAAGGTGCTGAGCATCCATGGGGAAGGGTTTGCTTCCTCGATGGCCAGGCCCCCGTCGTGGATTGCGAGTCCCGTCGGGGGCCGAGCATTTTCAGTTCGGGTCGCCGCGAGCATATGCCAGGCAACCACCCCGAAATCCACCCGAGTTGGCACAGTTCCCTCGTGTGGGTGACACCCTCGCGCGACGCGCGTCCTCAGCTGTTACCACTCAGAGCAGGTGGGGTGTGGTTGGTACTTGCCCCCGGTACTTAAAAGGACGTCGGCGCAGGCCGGGTCGTGGGGCCGGGCGACCCGGCGCGGAAATGCGCACGCTGGGCGATCATGGCGCTACGCTCAGCGACATGACTAGTTGGACTTACGTGAACCAGGGCGACCCGACGGACGCCTTGCAGATCGAGAGCGTCACCGTCACCCCGGACCCGCCAGAGCGGGGCGCCCAGGCGAAGCTGACCGTCAAGGGCACCGCCCAGACCGCCATCGAGGACGGCGCCTACTTCGACGTCACCGTCAAGCTGGGCCTTATCAAGCTGCTGCAGAAGCAGGTCAACCTCTTCGAGGAGCTGCGCAACGGCTCGGCCTCCGAGGGATGGAGCGCGACGCCCGACCCGGCCGGCGGGCCGATCAAGCCCGGTCCCGTGGAGCTGACCTACGTCATGCAGCTCTCACGGGACATGCCGCCGGCCAAGTACAAGGTCACCTGTCAGGCCTACACCGTCGATGACGACGTTCTCGCCACGCTCGACTTCGCTTTCGACTTCCTGTCCAAGTCCTAGGAACCCGGGACCCGGCACGCCGAAGCGGCCCCCACCCCACAAGGGCGGAGGCCGCTTCGTACCGTCTCGGGAGACGCTCAGTCGAGGCAGAACTCGTTGCCCTCGACGTCCTGCATGTTGATGCAGGACTCGTTCTCCTCGTCCGCGTACAGCGTCTTCAGGTGGGTCGCGCCGAGCTCGACCAGCCGCGCGCACTCGGCCTCCAGGACGGCCAGGCGCTCCTCGCCCACCAGCCCCGTGCCGGCGCGGACGTCGAGGTGGACCCGGTTCTTGACGGCCTTGCCCTCGGGGACGCGCTGGAAGAGCAGGCGCGGGCGCACCCCCGTGGGGTCGGTGCACGCGAAGTAACGGTCCTGCTCCTCGGCCGGCACCGAACGGTCGTACTCCTCCCAGGTGGCGAACCCCTCCGGGGCCGGCGGCAGGACGTACCCCAGGACCTCGCACCAGAAGGCGGCGAGGCGCACGGGCCGCGCGCAGTCGATGGTGACCTGGAATTCCTTGATCGTTGCCATCCGGCCACCGTAGCAAGGGGTGTCCGCGCCACTCACTTCCTTTTCAGGACCCCTGGGCCGCGGTGCTCGTCAGGATCACCAGCTGCCGGGTCGCGCGGGTCATCGCCACGTAGCGGTCGACCGCGCCCTCGATGCCCTCGCCGAAGGACTCCGGGTCGACGAGGACGACCAGGTCGAACTCCAGGCCCTTCGAGAGCGACGGGGTGAGCGAGCGGACGCGGGGGCGCTCCTCGAACGCCGGGGCGCCGATGACGCAGGCGACGCCTTCGGTGTTCTCCGCGAGCCAGGTGTCGAGGATCTCCTGGAGCTCGGTGACCGGGGCATGGGTGACCGGGATGCCGTTGCTGCGGATGGACGTCGGCACGTTGGCGTCCGGGAGCGCGGCGCGGATGACCGGCTCGGCCTGCGCCATGACCTCCTCCGGCGTGCGGTAGTTGATGCTCAGGGACGCCGTCTCGATGCGGTCGAAGCCGACCCGTTCCAGGCGTTCCCGCCACGACTCGGTGAAGCCGTGCCGGGCCTGGGCGCGGTCGCCGACGATCGTGAAGCTCTTCGACGGGCAGCGCAGGAGCAGCATCTGCCATTCGGCGTCGGTGAGTTCCTGCGCCTCGTCGACCACGATGTGGGCGAACGGGCCGTCGAGCGGCTCCTGTTCGGCGGTCGGCAGGGCGTTCTCGTCGATCAGGGTGTTCTGGAGGTCCTTGCCCCGCAGCATCGTGACCGCTCCCTCGCCGTCGGCGTCGGCCGCGACGATGCTGTCGATGACGCCGGCCATGCGCTCGCGTTCGGCGGCGACCGTGGCCGCGCGCCGGACCTTCAGCCGGGCCGTCGCCGGGTCGCCGAGCCGCTGCCGGGCCGCGTCGAGGAGCGGCAGGTCCGAGACGGTCCACGCCTGGGCGTCCGCGCGCCGCAGCCGCTTGACCTCGTCGGGGGTGAGCCAGGGCGCGCACATCCGCAGGTACGCGGGGACCGTCCACAGGTCGCCGACGAGGTCGGCCGCCTCCAGCATCGGCCAGGCGCTGTTGAGGGCGCCGGTCAGTTCCCGGTCCTGGCGCAGCGACTTGCGGAACTGCTCCTCCGGGATCTCCTCGCCGTCGTACTTGTCGTACAGGAGGGAGGCCAGGTGTTCCCAGATCTGCTCACGGGCCTCGTTGTGCGGGGTCCCCGGCTCGGCCGCGTCGAAGGCCTCCGCCCAGTCGGCGGCGGTCAGCGGGATGTCCGACCAGTGGGTGGAGACGGTCATGCCCTCGGTGGGCGGCTCCTCGTAGAAGGCGACGGCCTTCTCGATGGCCGTGACCATGTCCCGCGAGGACTTCAGGCGGGCCGCCTCCGGGTCGGTCTCGGCCGTCGCCTTCGCGCCCTCGGCGACCAGGTCGCGCACGGTGCAGGTCCGTACGCCCTCCTCGCCGAGGCTGGGCAGGACGTCGGCGACGTAGTTCAGATAGGGCTGGTGCGGGCCGACGAAGAGCACGCCGCCCCGGCGGTGGCCGAGGCGCGGGTCGGAGTAGAGGAGGTGCGCGGTGCGGTGCAGGGCGACGACCGTCTTGCCGGTGCCGGGGCCGCCGTCGACGACGAGGGCGCCGCGCGAGCCGGCGCGGATGATGGCGTCCTGGTCGGACTGGATGGTGGCGAGCACGTCCCTCATGCGGGAGGAGCGGTTGCCGCCCAGGCTGGCGATGAAGGCGGACTGGTCGTCGAGCGCGGCGTGTCCTTCGAGGCCCTCGGTGGTGAAGACCTCGTCCCAGTAGTCCGTGATCCGGCCGCCGGACCAGCGGTAGCGGCGGCGGCTGGCCAGGCCCATGGGGGTGGCGTGCGTGGCCGCGAAGAACGGCTCCGCGGCGGGGGAGCGCCAGTCGACGAGCAGTCGGCGGCCGGTGCTGTCGGTGAGGCCGAGCCGCCCGATGTAAAGGGGCTCGGGGTCGTCCGCGGCGACCACGCGGCCCAGGCAGAGGTCCAGGCCGAAGCGGCGCAGCGTCCGCAGGCGGCCGGAGAGCCGGTGGATCTCCGCGTCCCGGTCCATCGCCTCCCGGCCGATCCCGCCGGGTGCCTTCCGCTCGGCGTCGAGGCGCTCCGACAGTTCGGCGATCGTCTCGTCGAGGCACCGCGCGATGGCCGCGAAGTGCTGCTCGTCCGCGGCGATGAGCGCCGGGTCGGCCTTGGGAGAGAGGGTGCCGGAGAGGTCGAACACACCGGCAGTAAGGGACGTCATGTAGCCAATACCCCGTTTTCACAGCATCTGATTTGCTTCGAGGGGTGATTCTGCGCCACGAAGGGGGCCTTGCCGCAAGGCCCCCTGTGCGCTATACGTTGAGATAGCGGAAAGGGCCGGAACCCGTCGGGTTCCGGCCCTTCGCGTTCCTGTCGCGGAACGCGGGCGATTACTTCTTGACGACCTCGTCCAGGCAGAGGACGAACTTGTCCGAGCCCAGCTCCTGCGCGAGCGCGGAGAGCTCGTCGCCGCACTTGTTCACGTCGAAGGTGTTGTCGATGACCTTGACGACCTTGAACAGGTCGGCCTTGCCGGAGGAGCAGTCGACGGTGTCGACCTCGGGGGCGTTGTCGGGGCCGGTGACGGTGACGCACTCGCCGGCCTCGGCGTGCACCGGGGCGTCGCCCGTGAGGTGCGGGAGGCCGACCTTCACCGCGACGGCGACGATGAGGACGACGATGAAGCCGCCGACCTTCTTGAGGAGCGCGCCACCCTTCTTGGCGGGGGCGGCGGGCTGCTCGGGGGCGAAAGGAGCGGACGGCGTCGTCATGTGAATTCCTTGGGGGACGCGGACATGATCAGACGCGAACGTTACATGCGCCAAAACCGACAAAAAGGATCATGAAGATCCACTGCGGGATCAGTTGCCGAGTCGTGATCCTGTCGCCCCGTCAGGGTCACGGTCCGACACGCCTCCAGGACTCCTCGGCGTCACGCACCCAGTCGGCGCTGGTGGTCGAGCGCCCGCCGCAGATCCACCGGAAGCGGGTGATACGGGCCGTAGGCGCGCTCCGCGTCGAACAGCAGCCGCTGGAGCTCCTCCTGACCGGCCGCGTGCTCGCCCGCCGCCAGGAGCAGCAGCCCGATCCGCTGCCGGATGTCGAAGGCCCGCGCCGGGTCCCGCTCGTAGTACGGCAGGACCGCGCGGAACTCCCCGAGCGCGGCGGCCGTCTCCCCCAGCTGCTCCAGGCAGAGGGCCGCGTCGTAGCGGAACTGCAGGAACTGCGGGTCCGCCGGGCCCGCCTCCGCGCCGCGGTCCTCCGCGAGCCGGCGCAGCTCCGGCAGCGCGCGCCGGTACTGGCCGTCGTCCATGAGCGTCGACGCGTACTGCTTGCGCAGGATCCGGACGACCGGCGACCGTTCGCCGTGCTCGGCCGCCGCGGCGGGCAGGATGGCGCCGAGCACGTCCACGGCCTGGGTCAGCGATCCCTCCGCCAGCAGCCGCTTCACCTCGTCGACGGCCGCGGCCACGTCGGGGCGCGCGGGCTGCGGCCCGCTCCCGTACGCCCGGGGGTCGGTACGGGGATCGGTCTGCGGGCGTGGAGGCCGGGACGGCCGCGGGGGCGCCGCCGGAACCGTCGCCCGGTCCGGCCAGGGCGCGTGCGGGCGCAGGAACGGCCGGGTCGGGTCCATCGGCCCCGTCGGGGCGCCGCGCGCCGGGAGCAGCGGCAGCAGGTGCTCGTACGCCTCGTGCGCGCCGGACGGCCGGGCCTGCGGGTCCTTGGCGAGCAGCCGCAGGACCAGCGCTTCGAGCGCCTCGGGGATCTCGGGCCGCAGCTGCCGCAGCGGCGCGGGCGGCTCGTACAGGTGCCGGTGCAGCACGCCGAGCGCGGTGGAGCCCGCGAACGGCACGTTCCCGCTGAGGAGTTCGTGGAGCAGCACCCCCAGCGCGTACAGGTCGGTGGACGGGCCGACGGCGCCGCCCATGGCCTGCTCCGGGGCCATGTACGCCGGGCTGCCGATGGGCGAGCCGGTCTGCGTGAGCCGGGTGGTGTCGGTGTCCAGGACGGAGGCGACGCCCAGGTCGAGGACGGTCACGGTGCCGTCCGGCCGGACCATCACGTTCCGCGGCTTGAGGTCGCGGTGCACGATCGGCACCGCGTGCACGGCGGCGAGCACCGCGCACAGCTGGGCGGCGACGCTGACCGCCCACTCCCAGGGGTACGGGGTGTGCTCGGCGAGGTGGTCGGCGAGGTCCGCGCCGTCCACGTACTGCATGACGAGGTAGAGGTCGTCGCCGTCGCTGCCCGCGTCGTGCACG
This sequence comes from Streptomyces sp. NPDC006197, assembly GCF_040613865.1. NCBI lineage: Bacteria > Bacillati > Actinomycetota > Actinomycetes > Kitasatosporales > Streptomycetaceae > Streptomyces > Streptomyces sp. NPDC006197. The sequence goes on from NZ_JBEXSZ010000021.1 coordinate 74,905, forward strand.
GTCACCAGACCGGGGTGGTCGACCTGCGCGGTCACCCGGCACTCGCGCACGAAGCGGCGCCGCAGCTCCTCCGCGGCGGTGGCGGGGCCCGTCATGGTGGCCGGCCGGAGCAGCTTCACCGCGACCCGGCGGTCGAGGCGCCCGTCGTACGCCGTCCAGACCTGGCCCATCCCGCCCTGGCCGATGACGGTGGCGAGCTCGTAACGCCCGCCGATGACCCGCCCGTTCACGCGCGACCGTCGTCTTCCCTCTGGTGCCGCAGCAGGTCGCTCAGCTCGTCGAGCTCGGCGCGGACCTGGTCGATGCGGGGTGCGTGCCCGGCCGGCGGCTGGGGCGCCTGGACGGCCGGGGGCACGGCGACCGGGCTGACGTACGGGTTCGGGTTCCCGATCGGGCTCGGGACCGTGACGGCGGCACCGGGGTCGTACCCCGGCGGGCGGAGCGCGGGGGCCGCGACGCCGGCCCTGTCCAGACGGCGGATCTCGGTCACCAGGTAGTACGTGATCGAGCCCGCCACCAGGACCACCATGACGCCGACGGCGACGAGGGCCTCCGCGGTGGTGGCCTCCTTGTCACCGGTGGCGGCCGCGTACGTGAAGAGGCCCGCCGACAGCAGGAACGTCACGCCGAACAGCACCCAGTCCAGCACCCTGCGGGTGACGACCGCGAGCCGCAGCATGGGCGCCCAGGCCAGGAAGCCGCAGCTGAGCAGCGCGAGGGCGGAGAAGAGGACGAGCAGCGCGATCCGGCCACCGGAGGCGGGGCTCTTCGATGGCTGCGGAACCTGCGGGACCTGCGGGGGGCCGTACATCCTGCTGCTCCTGCTCGGACGGATCGGGGTGCGGAGACGAGCGTATACACCCCTGCGGACAACGGTTCCGGGATACCCGGAACCGTTGTCGAAGCGATCCGAAACGGGAGGGCCTCAGGGGGCGACGGTGCCGTCCGCCAGACCGTCGTACAGGCCCTGGACCAGCTGGTCGCCGAGGCGCGCGGCCAGGCGCAGCGACTCCTCGAACTCGGCGAGCGCCCGGAACCGCTCCCCGAACCGGCGCTGTTCGGCCAGGGGCAGGCGCGGCAGCTGGAGGCGGCGCACGTCGAGCCGGGTCGCGGTGGAGGCGTAGCTGCTGGCCTGCCGGGTGTTGGCGGTGGCCCGGAGGAAACCGGCCAGGAACCACGGGTCGAGGGCCGCCGGATCGGGGCGGAGCAGCTGGAGGTTGCGGCCGAGCGCGGCGCCCTCGGCGGTGGCGTCGTTCGCCAGCTGCTGCACGGAGGCCCCGGCCGAGCGGG
>NZ_JBEXSZ010000022.1:0-76140 GCF_040613865.1 Streptomyces sp. NPDC006197
GACGATCCACGGCCGGGAGTTCCTCTTCGCCACGAACGGCCCAACGAGCATCCAAGCTGACAGTCACACCATCAGTGGCTTCTGTTAGGACCTCTAACGCCGAGATGATCAACGGCGTGCTGAAGGGCCGGATGGGCTTCGAGGGCTTCGTCATCAGCGACTGGCAGGCCATCGACCATATCCCCGGCGACTACCCGAGCGACGTGCGGACCTCGGTCAACGCCGGCCTGGACATGATCATGGTGCCGACGAACTACCAGGAGTTCACCCGGACCCTGGTCGCCGAGACGGAGGCGGGCCGCGTCCCCACCGCGCGGATCGACGACGCCGTCGCCCGGATCCTCACCCGGAAGTTCCGCCTGGGCCTCTTCGAGGAGCCGTACGCGGACACGACCCGCCTGGCGACTGTCGGCTCGCCGGAACACCGCGCCGTGGCACGGGAGGCGGCGGCCGCCTCGCAGGTCCTCCTGAAGAACGACGGCGGCGTGCTGCCGCTCAAGCCCACCCAGAACGTGTACGTCGCGGGCTCCAACGCCGACGACCTCGGCAACCAGGCCGGCGGATGGACCGTCACCTGGCAGGGCACCTCGGGCCGGACGACCACCGGCACCACGATCCTGGAGGCGATGCGGAAGTCCGTCGACCCCGGCACCACGCTCACCTGGTCCAAGGACGCCACCGCGCCCACCACGGGACACGACGTCGGTGTCGTGGTGGTCGGCGAGACGCCCTACGCCGAGGGCATGGGCGACGTGGGCAATGGACACGACCTGGAGCTGAGCGCGGCCGACCGGGCGGCCGTCGACCGGGTCTGCGCCGCGATGCCGTGCGCGGTCCTCGTCGTCTCCGGACGCCCCCAGCTCATCGGCGACCGGCTGCCTGCCATCGACGCCCTGGTGGCGTCGTGGCTGCCGGGGACGGAGGGCGACGGAGTGGCGGACGTCCTGTACGGCCGGCGGCCCTTCACCGGACGGCTCCCGGTGAGCTGGCCGAGGTCGGAGGACCAGCTCCCGCTGAACGTGGGCGACACGCGCTACGACCCGCAGTTCCCGTACGGCTGGGGCCTGACCACGCTCCACGGCGCACCACGGGGAGGGGAGCCGGCGCTGCGGGCGATCGGGCTCGCCGCCTGCGCCCTGCAGAAGGCCGGACACGGGGACTCCGCCGCGGCGCGGAGCCTCGTCGGCCGGGCCCGGCTGATCGTCCAGGAGCGCATCGGGCAGGACGTCACGGAGAGGACGGCGAAGCCGTTCGCCCGGGCGGACCACCTGCTGCTCACCGGTGACCCGGCGGGCGCCGTCGGCGCGTTGACCGAGGCCTTCCGCGCGGCGGGCTGACAGGCCGGACCTCCCGCCGGGACCTTCCCGGTCCCGGCGGGACCCCTGGGACGCACCGTGGTGATTTCGGTAAGACGCCGTCACAGAACCGTGAAGCGGGCGCGCGAACCTGGTGTTCACCTCAGCGCAGTTCGTGCGTTGTCATCGGGGGGAGTACCACCATGAGTTCCGTTCGCAGAGTCGCCGTCGTCCTCGTCGCCGCGTCCGCGCTGGCCCTGACCGCCTGCGGGCCTTCCGAGGACGGAGCCGCGGGCGGCCCCGGGGCGCCGACCGCGACGCCCTCCGCCGCCACCCCGTCCACGCCCACGAAGCCCGCCGAGTCCTCGAAGCCGTCGACGCCCGCCACCCCGTCGAAGCCGGTCAAGGTGCCGACGCCCGCCAAGCCGGTCTCGCCGTCGACCGACCCGGACTACGACGTCTTCCCGTGCAGCACGTACGACGTGACGTTCACGGCGAGCCTGGCCGAGTCCACGACCAGCAGCTACCTGCTGAAGATCACCAACAAGGCCGGCAAGCCGTGCCGGGTGCTCGGCCACCCCGTCGTGACCTTCGGCGACCTGGACGGGCAGGCGACGGAGCGCGGTGCCGCCCCCGGCATCGAGGACGCCATCCGGCTCGCCCCGGGCGAGTCCGCCTACGCGGGACTCATGGGCGGCCTGAAGGGGCCCAAGAGCAAGACGGTCTCCTCGATCGCGATGACCATGGACACCGAGTCCGACCTGGAGCAGGTGCCGCTCAAGGCCTCGACGCCCGGCTTCAACGTCTCCGAGGAGAACTCCGTCACCGCGTGGATGGACAACGCCGAGGACGCGCTCAGCCTGTAGCCGTCCGCTCTTCCGCCGCGGCCGACCGGAGCCGGCCGCGGCATCGCCCGGGGCGGTCGGGACTTACGGCGTGTTCCCGGCGTCCCCCGGCGGCGGAGCCGCGGAGAGACGCCGGGTCCGCCACACCCGGCCGGCGAACAAGCAGACCGGCGCGGTCCCGAGCACCGTCCACGCGGCCGGGTGGTCCACACGGCGGCGTCGAGCTGCTGCGCGAGCACGAGGCGCCCATGGCGAGGACGAACCAGCCGAACGCCGTGCGCAGCGCGTCCTGAGGGATGCCGCCCGCGAGCCGGCCGCCCGCGAGACTGCCGGCCACCGCCGCGGCGGACACGGTCAGGACCAGGCCCCGGTCGGGCCGGCCGCCCGCGAGGACGCCCGGGCTGAGGCCGACGACCAGGGCGGTCACGAGGTGCTCCGCAGCCCCGCGATCACCGTGCGGACGTCGGTGCGCGGCCCGCGGTTGTACGGCAGCTTGGACAGCAGTACGCCCATGGCGCAGGAGTTGCCGAGGGCCGCGTAGGTCAGGCCCGCCCCGATCGCGGTGCCGATCAGATGGGCGCCCGGGACGAACATCCCGGCGAGGCCGGTGGCCAGGACGATCGAGCCGGCCACGAGCCGGACCTGACGCTCCGTGTCCCACCGCTCCGGACCCCGCTCGACGGGCGAGCCGGCCGTCTCCCAGGCGACGATGCCGCCCTCCAGGACGCGGCAGCCCGGCAGCCCGGCACCGGCCAGGGCCTTCTCGGCCTGGGCGGCGCGCTGTCCGGACCGACAGACGAGCACGACGTCCTCGTCGAGGTGGGGCAGGAGCTGGGCGCGGTGCTCGATCAGGATGTCCAGCGGCACGTTGTACGAGCCGGGGATGTGCGCCGTACGGAACTCGCCGGACGTCCGCACGTCGAGCAGTCGCGGCGCGCGCCCTTCCTGGACGAGCCGGCGCAGCGCGGCGGGCGTGAGGGCGGGGGCGGGGGTGGTGCTCATGGGATTCCACTTCAAGTCGGTCCGGGCGTACCCAGGGGCGTATGTGCGGGGTGGTGAGGGGTCCGGCGGGCGGCGTGGCCCGAGGGGGGGGTCAGACGTCGGCGGGCGCGTTCACCGCACCGCGCAGATGTCCGGCCGCGAACTCCTGGGGGTCGCGCGCGTCGACCACGACCGCGCCGGCGGCCCGCGGCCCGGTGAATCCGTGCGTGACGGCGTCGGCCAGGTGCTCCGAGACGTCCCGGCGCGGGTCGATGCCTACCGCCCGGCCGGTGTGTTCGTCGGCGATCGTGTAGGACGCCTGGGGGAGGCGGTCGAGGTGGTACTGCGCGAAGAACACGGCAATCCCTTCATCAGGAGCGCACCTCGATGCGCCGGGGCCCGGATCCGCCTGGGCGGCGGCGGGAGCGGCCGATCCGCCGAGGGGTGCGCGGATCGCGCGTCGAAGCACCACCGTCCAGACACCCCCGGGGGTATTTTCGCGCTCGACCGTAAGGGGGCTGTCGCAAGGAAGTCAAATACCCCAGGGGGTATTTTTGATCGCTGCGTGCGCGTCGTTTTGCCGGACCGGCAACAGCAGTGGCGCGACCGGGGCACGGTGGGCGACGGTGCATCCGTGACCGACGACATCGCAGCGGGAACGCCCGCCTCCGCCCGTACCCCTTCGCCCACCGGCGGATACCTCGGAGACCCCGCGGTGCGGGCGAAGTGGGACGACCTCTACGCCGACCGGGAACGACTCTGGAGCGGCCGGCCCAACGGCGCGCTCGTGGCCGAGGTCGCCGGACTCACCCCCGGCCGGGTGCTCGACGTCGGCTGCGGCGAGGGCGCGGACGCCGTCTGGCTCGCGCGCGGCGGCTGGGACGTGACCGCGCTCGAGGTCTCGGGCGTGGCGCTGGAGCGGGCGGCCGAGCACGCGCGGGACACCGGCGTCGCCGTCCGCTGGGTCCACGCCACCCTGACGGAGGCGGCGCTCCCGCCGGCCTCCTTCGACCTGGTCTCCGCGCAGTACCCGGCCCTGCTGCGCACGCCCGACGCCGCGGCCGAACGCGCGCTGATCTCGGCCGTCGCGGTCGGCGGCGTGCTGCTGCTCGTCCACCACGCCGGGATGGAGACCCGGCAGGCGGACGAGAGCGGCTTCGACCCGGCCGACTACGTCTGGCCCTCGATGGTCACGGCTCTGCTCGACGACGACTGGGTGGTGGAAGTGGACGAACAGCGCCCCCGAGTGGCGCCCGACGGCGGGGCCGGCGCACACCACACCCACGACCTGGTGCTGCGCGCGCGCCGGCTGCGCTGAGGGCCCCAGGGCCTGTCCGGCCCCGATCCGCCGGACAGGCCCTAGGCGGACTCCAGCAGCTCCCTGAGCCGGGCCAGGTCGGCGGCGACCGTCTCGGCGTCACGCTCGAAGTCGGCGTCGCTCGTCCCCGGCTGCCGGCGGAGGGTGAACACCACTTCGCTTCCCGTGCCGTCGGCGATCACGCGGACCGGGTTGTAGAAGGTCTCCCCGGAGGGGAGCGTGACGTCGTGGTCGAGCACGCCCAGCTCGTTGCGCGGCACGAACCTGACCGTGACGCGTCCCAGCGGGGAGGAGTCCGCGACTCACTCGTCCCCGACCTTCTCGATGGAGCCCCCCAACCCGTGCGCCCACGCGGGCAGGTTGACCGGGTCCGAGGCATAGGCGTAGACCTCGTCGACGGTCCGGTCGACATGGACGCTGAGGTGGCGCGATTCCTTGCCGGTGACGTTCATGGCGTCGACGTTACCGGGCCGAGCTCCTCCGCCAGCAGTGCGGCGGCGCCGGCCACCAGCGGGTTGTCGGCGGGGGCGTCCTCCTCGGGCTGCGTGGTGAGGACGGCCAGGACGATCGGCGTGCCGTCCGGCCGCCAGGCGATGCCCACGTCGTTGGCGCCGCCGTGGCGAGGGGAGCCGGTCTTGTCGGCGAGGAGCCAGTCGGCGGGCAGGCCGCGGCGGAACCTCTCGGTGCTGGTGGTGTTGCGGAGCAGCCAGTCGGTGAGCCGCTCGCGGTCGTGGGGCTCCAGGGCGTCGCCGAGCACGAGGCGGGCGTAGGTGAGGCCGATGGCGTACGGGGTGGTGGTGTCGGTGACCCGCCGGGGCTCCGCCGAGTTGAGCTCGGGCTCCCACCGGTCGAGCCGGGTGACGCGGTCCCCGACCGAGCGGGCGAAGCGGGTGATGGCGGTGGGGCCGCCCAGCTCCTTCAGGAGCAGGTTGGCGGCCGTGTTGTCGCTGAAGCGGATGGCCGCGTCGCAGAGGGCGGAGACGGTCATGCCGCCCGAGACGTTCTCGGCCAGCTCCGTGATCGGCGAGGCCCCCGACCTGGTGACGTACGCCCGGGTGTAGTGGACGCGGCGGGAGAGGAACTCCCCGTCGCGGTCGAGGTCGCGCAGCACGGCCGCGGCGGCGAGCGTCTTGAACACGGAGGCCATCGGGAAGCGTTCGTGGGCCCGGTGGGCGACGGTCCTGCCGGTGCGCATGTCGCGGGCGAACACGCCGAGTCGTGCGGTGTGTTCCCGCTCCAGGCGCCGCAGCCGCGCGACGGCGCCGCCCGCCTCCGGTAAGGCCTGCGCGGTTCCGCCGCCCACGGCGAGGGCGGCCGTGAGCGCCGCGCCGACGCCCAGGGCCAGGGAGGTACGGCGGGACGGGTCCGGTCCGTCGGAGTGCAAGGTGTTTCCTTCCGCAGCGATCACTGTCGTACGTGTACACACCTCCGGCACCCCGCCCGGTTCCGCCACGCGGGGTCGGCGCGGACCGTCACCGACGGGACGCATCAGCCCAGTTGCCGCCGGACCAGCTCGTGGAACAGCCCGTTCGTGTCGGCGAGGAGTTCGGCGGGCGTGCCCTCCTGGACGACGCGTCCGTCCGCCAGGGCGATCACCCGGTCGGCGTCCATGATGGTGGACAGCCGGTGGGCGATCACGACGCGGGTCGCGTTCAGGGCGCGGGTCGACTCGATGACGATCCGCTGGGCCTCGTTGTCGAGGGCGCTCGTCGCCTCGTCGAAGAAGAGGACGCGGGGTCTGCGGATGAGCGCCTGAGCGATCATCAGCCGCTGCCGCTGGCCGCCCGAGATGGTGCCTCCGCCGTCGGACAGCATCGTGTGCATGCCCATGGGCATGGCCTTGATGTCCTCGGCCAGGCCCGCCATCGCGGCGGCGGCCCACGCGTCCTCCAGCGGGTACGTGCCGGCGCCGCGGATGCAGTCGAGGACGGAGCCGGAGAACGGCTGGGCGTTCTGCAGGACGACGCCGCACTGGCGGCGCACGGCCGCCAGGTCCAGGGCCGCGAGGTCCTGGCCGTCGTACCGCACGGTGCCGGAGGCCGGCCGGTCGAAGCCGATGAGCAGCCGCAGGAGCGTGGACTTGCCGCAGCCGCTGGCCCCGACGATCGCGACGAACTCGCCCGGCCGCACCCGCAGGCTGACCCCGTCGAGGACCAGCGGGCCGTCCTCGGTGTAGCGGTAGGACAGGTTCTCGGCCTCGATCGCACCGGTCAGCTCGCCGGGCCGGGCGCTGGAGCCGCGGACCTCGGGCGTCTCCCGGAACACCGGCCTGATCTGTTCGAACATGGGCTGTACGGCGGCGGCCGAAAGGAGCGCGCCGGTCAGCTGTGTGACCGAGGAGAGCATCATCGTGACGGCGGTGCTGAAGGTGAGGAACTCGCTCGCGGACAGGCTGCCGCGGGCCGGGCCGGCCAGGAGCGCGAACATCACGAGCGTGCACAGCGGCAGACAGACCGCGCCGAGGACCGCGAGGACGTTCTTGATCCGCCCGATGCGCCGGTGCAGTTCGCGGGTCCGGGCGAACTGCCCCGCCCAGGCGGCGTAGGCGAAGCTCTCGGCCGCCGCGACGCGCAGCTTCGGCAGCCCGCGCAGGGTCTGGAAGGCCTGGTTGTCGAGCTTGTTGTCGAGCCGGACCAACTGCCGCTGGTACCGCAGCTGCCAGAGGCCGAGGCCCAGGAAGACCGCGGCCGTGGCCAGCAGCAGGGCGAGCGCGACGAGGGCCAGCGGCACGCTGTAGACGAGGAGCAGCACCAGGTTGACCGTGCCGACGGTGCCGGCCTGGACGACCACCGGGCCGATGCCGGACAGGACCCGGCGGATGGCGCTGATGCCCATGGCGGCACCGGCCAGTTCGCCGGTCGACCGCCCGGCGAAGAACGTCGTCGGCAGGCGGAGCAGCCGGTCCCAGACGGCCGGCTGGAGGATCGCCTCGATACGGCCCTCCATGCGCAGGATCGCCGTGTTCTGGAGCAGCATGAACGAGGCCGACACCACACTGGTGGCGATGATCGCGAAGCCGGCCTGGACGATCAGCCCGGTCTCGGCCGCGGGGACGTACGAGCCGAGCACCGTGCCGGTGGCGACGGGCACCAGGGCGCCGAGGGCGACCGCGACGAGCCCGCCGAGGAGCAGGTCGCGGAGCTCCGCCCGCGTCCCCCGCACGCTGAACCGGAGCAGCCGCAGCAGGCCGAGGGGCCGGTCGGGCAGCGGCCGGTAGAACATGACGGCCCGCGGTGCGAACGCCGCGGCCCCCGCCCGGCCGACGCGCTCCCGCTCACCGGTGGCGGGGTCGAAGGCCACGTACCGGCCGCGCCGCCACAGCAGGGCGACGGGGGTCCCGTCCGCCGAGCGGTGCCCCACGAGGGGCCCGCTGTCCTCGCGCCACCAGCGGTCGCCCAGCCGGACGCCGCGGGTGCGGATCCGGGAGGCGAGCGCGATGCGTTCGACGGGGTCGAGGTGTCCGGGGTCCGCGGCCGCGTCGGCCGGATCGGCGAGGGCGATGCGCGCCTCGGCGGCGACGGCCCGGCACACGGCGTAGGTCGCGTCGTCGTCGGCGGCCCGGCCCCGGGGGGCGCCGCCGGAGCGGCCGATGGAGGCGAGCAGCGTGTGGTCGGCCCGCGTGCGTGCGGCCCGGCCGGCCTCGATCCCCGCGGCCGCGCGGTCCTCGTGGTCGCGTTCGAGCTGCTCGATCCAGTCGTCCAGGGCGTGGAGCAGCCGGTACTGCTGGTCGACCATGCCCTGCCAGGTCGCGGGGTCCACGAGAAGGGTCCCGGATCCGTCGCCCTCGTACCCCTCGTAGCCCTGGTGGCCCGTCGCGTAGGCGGCTCCGTACGCGATGCTCCCGGGGACGAGCCGCATCCAGAGGACGTCGTCGTCGGATGCGCCCGGGGCGCCGCCGGGGCCGCCGTCCAGGGCCGCCTGGTACAGGACGCGCAGCCCGCGCCCGATGCCGAGCGCGAAGGCGTGCTCCAGGGGGCTGAGCGGGGCCTCGGCCCCCATGCCGTACGCGCTCTGCTCCTCGTACCACTGGCCCTCGTACCACTGACCGCCGGATGCCCACGGTCCGCGTCCCTGCTGCCCGTACCCCTCCGGGGCGTACGCCTGGCCGGTCGGGTACGGCAGTTCGCGCGGCTCGACACGGCGCAGCAGGCAGCCCTGGGCCGGCCGGCCGACCAGGGTGTGCGCGGGGCCGTCGACGGGGCCGAGCAGCAGCGTGCCCGCTTCGAGGCGGCCCAGGAAGTGCCAGGGGCCGAGCCGCGCCGCGTCGACGGCGAACAGGTCGAGGGCGCCCTCGACGACGAGCCAGAGGACGTGCGGGCCTTCGAGGGCGAGGCTGCGCAGACCGGCGCAGTCGACCGCGGTGCCGAGGGCGCCCAGGGCGGCGACGACCGGGTCCGGGGCGCCGCCGTGCCGGGCGGCGGCGAGGTCGACGGGCGGATGGGGGACGTTCACCTCAGTGCTCCTTGACCAGACCGGCGTACGTGCCCCGCGCCGCGACGAGCTGCTCGTGGCGTCCGCGCTCCACCACCGTGCCCCGGTCGAGCACGACGATCTCGTCGCTGTCGCGCACGGTGCTCAGCCGATGGGCGATGACCACGCAGGCGCAGCCGCGCCGCCGCAGGTTGTCGATGACGACCTGTTCGGTCGCCGCGTCGAGCGCGCTGGTCACCTCGTCGAGGATCAGGACGCTCGGGCGGCGCACCAGCGCGCGGGCGATCTCCAGGCGCTGGCGCTGGCCGCCGGAGAAGTTGCGGCCGTCCTGCTCGACGCGGCTGCGGATGCCGCCGGGGCGCCGGGCGACCTCGTCGTACACGGCGGCGTCCTGGAGGGCGGCGACGACGGCCTCGTCGGGGACGGAGGGGTCCCAGAGCGCCACGTTGTCGCGGACGGTGCCCTCGAAGAGGAAGACGTCCTGGTCGACGAAGGAGACGGAGGCCGCGAGGGCGCCGCGCGGGATGTCCTCCAGACGCATCCCGTCGATGCGGATCGCGCCTTCCCACGGCGTGTAGAGCCCGGACATCAGCCGCGAGACGGTGGACTTGCCGCTGCCCGACCCGCCGACCAGGGCGACCTGCTGCCCGGGGCCGACGGTCAGCGAGAAGTCCTTGAGCAGCGGCGCGTCGAGGGGGCTGTAGCCGAAGGTGACGCCCTCCAGCTCGACGTGGCCGGTGAGGCGGCGGGTGGCGGCGCCCGGGGCGCGCCGGGTGTGCACCGGGTCGACGGGGAAGTTCTCGACGTCCCTGAGGCGGGCGATGTCGGCGGCGAAGTCCTGGACGCGGCCCGCCACTCCGTTGAGCCGGGTGAGCGGCGCGGTGAAGCCGGTCACGAGGGCCTGGAAGGCGACGAGCAGACCGACGGTGAGATGGCCCTCCACCGCCCGCAGACCGCCGATCATGAGGATGAGCGCGCTGTTGAGCGCGGCGAGGGTGGGCGCGACGACCGCCAGCCAGGCGCTGGGCACGCCGAGCCGCTGCTGCACGTCGAGGGTGGTGGCGTGCTGTCCGGCCCAGCGGCGGAAGAAGCCGTCCTCGCCGCCGGTGGCCTTCATCGTCTCGATGAGCTGGAGCCCGCTGTACGCGGTGTTGGTCAGCCGGGCGCTCTCGGCGCGCAGCTTCTGCGTGCCGGTGGCCCGCAGATGGACGACGACGCGCAGGGCGACGACGTTGAGCAGGGCGATCAGCACGCCGACGACGGTGAGTTGCGGGTCGTACGTCCAGAGCAGTACGGCGTAGAGCAGGACGACGACGGCGTCGACCGCCGCCGCGGCCAGGTCGCGGGCGAGGGTCTCGGCGACCGCGTCGTTGGTCCGGAGGCGTTGGACGAGATCGGCCGGGCTGCGCTGGGCGTAGAAGGCGAGCGGGAGCCGGAGCAGGTGCCGCAGGAAGCGGGCGCTGCCCAGGGTGGAGGCGATGATGCGCCCACGCAGCAGATTGGCCTGTTGGAGGGCCGTGAGCGTCCCGGTCAGGACGAGGGCGGTGGCCATCGCCGCGAAGACCACACCGAGCAGGGACGTCTGGTTCCCGATGAGGAACATGTCGATGTACGTACGGCTCAGGGCCGGCACCCACGCGCCGACGGCCACCAGGAGGAGGCTGGCGACGACCGCGGCGGCCATGGTGCCGGAGGTGCCGCGCAGCCGGGCCGGAAGGGCGGCGAGGACGCCGGGCCGGCTGCCGCCGCGCCGGAAGCCGGGGCCCGGCTCGAAGGTGAGCACGATGCCGGTGAAGCTGGTGTCGAACTGGTCCATGGGGACGAACCGGCGGCCGCTGCCCGGGTCGTTGATGTACACGCCGGGCCGGCCCAGACGGCGGCCCATGCCCTCGTAGACGACGTAGTGGTTGAACTCCCAGAAGAGAATGGCCGGGGCGGGCACCTCGGCGAGCGCGGCCAGGTCCATCTGCATGCCCTTGGCCTGGAGTCCGTGCCCCCGGGCCGCTTTGAGGAGGTTCCCGGCCCGGGACCCGTCGCGGGAGACGCCGCAGGCGATGCGGAGCTCCTCCAGCGAGACGAAACGGCCGTGGTGCCCGAGGACCATCGCGAGGGCGGCGGCGCCGCACTCGACCGCCTCCATCTGGAGCACCGTGGGGGTGCGGACGGTCCCGGGCCGGCGGCCCTCGGGGACCTGCGCACGGCGTCGGGGTCCGCTCGCGGGCGGGAGCCTGCGGGCCGAGCCGCGCGACCTGCCGCCGGACCGGGCCCGGGTCGGGGCGGCCGCCCGGGACGCGCTCACGGGAGCAGCCAGTCGACGGGCCGCTGCGCGGCGAGGTGGACGGCGCCGGTGACCGGCGTGCCGGAGACGGGCGCCTGCGGAGGCCCGTCCGTGGAGGACCAGGCGTATCCGGAGGCGGTGGCAGGGGAGCGGTCCAGGGTGACGAGCACCGCGGCCGGATCGCCCTCGCGGGAGAAGCGCGCGGCGAGTCCGGCGTCGCCGAGGAAGGAGCCGAGTTGGGCCTGCGTCTGCGGAGTGCGGCCGACGGCGCGGACCCGCCCGCGGAGCACGCCGAACCGGTCGCGCGGGACGGACTGGACACCGAGGTCGACCCGGGCGCCCGCGCGGATCGTGGCGGCGGTGTCGCCCGGCAGGTACAGGACGGCCATCAGCGGGGCGTGCGGGTCGGTCACGCGCTCCACGGTCGCCACGTCGGCGCCGGTGGTGACGACCGAGCCCAGCCTCGCGTACAGCGTGGTGACGCGACCGCCGGCGACGGCACGGACCGGCCGGTCGCCCCGGTCCGTGCGGACGGTCAGCAGCGGCGCGCCGGGGGCGACGGGCCGGCCCTCTTCGACGAGGACGTCGGTGACCTGTCCGGCGACGGGGCTCTGCAGCAGATAGGTGCCCTCGGCGTGGGTGAGGAGGCCGGGGGCGTTCACCTTGGACGTCACCGTGCCGGTGAGGGCCCAGAAACCCGCGGCGGCCATGACGACGACGGTGACGGCGAGCACCAGACGGCCCTGGGGGCGCGCGAAACGCACGGGCACGTCGAGTTCTTCGGGCGATTGCAGCTTGGAAAGCGCATTGCGGCGGAACTGCACGGACTATTCCTTCGACTGCATTCTCTCGTACATTCCGCGGACGGGATTTCCGCGGTCGTTCTCAGGGGGTGGCCGTGAACCCCGGAACCGGGGCGGTTCCGGGGTTCACGGCCGATGCCGGGCTCAGATGCCGGCGATGCCGGTGATGCCCGCGGTGTTCACCGAGACGCCGGTGATGCCGGAGGCCAGACCCGGGACGCCGCCGACGAGGCCCTCGACGCCCTGCACGGTCTGGAGCGAGCCGACGGTGCCGAGGAGGTTGGTGACGTCGCTGGTCACAGCGCCGGCGAGACCGCCGGAGATGGTGACGAGACCGCCGGAGACGGCGTCGAGGTCGGCGTCGGAGATCTCAGCGGTCTCAAGGTCGTGACGCATGATGCGCACCCTTCGTTCATGGGGGGAATCCGTCTTCTGCGGCCGCAGCGGGATTGATCAAATCACGTGAACGGCTGACCGGAGAAATTCTGTTGACGCCTCCGCTCAGGTGTTTCTGCACCTCGGGAAGCGGCCGTGCACCCAATTTCACCGAATGCCGACACCTTCTCCTCGAATCCGAGTAACAGATTCGGCCGTCCCGCCTCGCGCGAGGAACTTAAACGGACAGAACGGTGCCGTCCGGGCGGCCCCGGCCCCGGTGGTGTCGGGGAACGGTGAAGGCCCCGCTCCTCGACACGCACACGTTGTGCAGGTTTCCGGCGGGCGCACGGCGGGCCGGGGGCGGGCCGGGGCGCCTCGGCGGGGCTCAGGCCTCGGGAGCCATGTCGTACGTGATCCACATCGTGCGCGTGGCCACCTGGTCGTACTTGGACCGGGCGCGGTGGTTGTCGTCGGCGGTGATCCAGCGGACGACGCTCCAGCCGCGCTCGGCCCCGATCCCGCGCAGGGCGCCGAGCAGCAGGTCCGCCACGCCGGAGCCGCGGTCGGCCGGGTCGACGAAGAGGTCGTCGAGCCAGCCGCCGACGGACGCGGACAACGGGCGCGCGAAGGGCCGGAAGTGCGCGAGCCCGACCAGCCGCCCGTCGGCGGCCTCGGCCACGAGGCCCTCCACCTCGTGACCGGGGTCGTGGATCCAGGACCAGACGAGCCGTGCGGCCTCCTCGGTCTGCTCGACCCGGTAGAAGTCGGCGTACCCCCGGTAGAGGGCACGCCACTGGTCGAAGTCGCCCTCGCGTACCGGACGGATCACCACGGCGGTGGTTTCGGACATCTCTTCACGCTCCTTGCGCACCACTACCTGCGGTGCGGCCCCAGTGGATCACGCACGGGACGACCTGCTGAATGCGGAGCGTCCGGGGCACGTCCGCCCGGAAGGCCAGGAGCCGGACCGGTTCGAGGAGCACGGCGCCGGGCGGTGGTTCGGCGCCGGGTCAGCGGCGAAGCCCCGCACGTGGGTTCCGCCGCCGGGCTGCCTCCCGCCGAACGGGAGACAGCCGGGACGGACGGGCGCCGTCGCGCGCCGGTTACCTGGCGAAGCCGTAGTCCAGCAGCTTCTTGACGTCGGCCGCCCTGTTCGTCTCGGACGGCGAGGCGAGGACCGTACCGATGACCGTCTTGCCGCCACGGGTGGCCGCGAAGACGAGGCAGTACTTGGCCTGCGGACCGGAACCGGTCTTCACGCCGATCGCACCGCTGTACGTGCTGAGGAGCTTGTTCGTGTTGGTCCACGACATGTACCGGTAACCACCGCTCTTCGTGGTCACCTTCTGCTGCGTGGACTTCGTCTTGACGACGGTGCGGAACGTGGAGTTCTTCATCGCGCTGCTCGCGATCTTCGTCAGATCACGCGGAGTCGAGTAGTTCTGGCCACCTCCTATTCCGTCGAACGAGTCGAAGTGGGTGTTGCGCAGGCCGAGCCGCCTCGCCTCGGCGTTCATCTTCCCGATGAACGACTTGACCCGGGCGTCCCGCGTGGTGCCGGTGCCGAACTTGTCGGCCAGCGCGTAGGCGGCGTCACAGCCCGACGGCAGCATGAGGCCGTAGAGGAGCTGACGGACGGTCACCTTGTCCCCGACGATGAGCCGGGCCGAGGAGGCGTTCTTGGAGACGATGTAGTCGCTGTAGGCCTTCTGGATCGTGACCTTGGCGTCGAGGTTGAGGTTCGGCTGGGCCAGCACCACCTTCGCGGTCATGATCTTCGTGGTGGACCCGGTCGACCGGCGGGTGTCCGCGGCCTTCCCGTACAACGTCGTCCCCGTCCCGTTGTTCATGACGAAACCGCCGGGAGCGGTGATCGACGGGACCGGCGGCGCGGCGTACGCCTGGCCGGCGAAGAGGCCGCCGGCCAGTACGGCCGAGGCCGTGAGCGAGACGGTCACGGCACTGCGCAGACCGAGTGTCGGAGTCAGCAAAGTCTTCTGCCCTTGGTAGAGATCGATGTCTTCCGGGTCCGCAGGGGCCGGGTCGCGCGGCAGCCGGCCCGGGTTCTGCCGGACCGCACGACGGGGCCGGACACGAACCCGGCGCATGGAAGACGTACGAAAGGGCTTCAGGGATGCACAGCAGGGGCTGTGATCTTTCTCGGTCAGGCGCCGTGCGGTGCGGCCTGCTTCGCGGCGGTGACGAACGTACGGATCAGATCGTGGTCCTTGACGCCCGGCGCGGACTCGACACCGCTGGACACGTCGACCCCCCAGGGGCGCGCCCGCCCGATCGCCTCGCCGACGTTGTGCGGTGCGAGCCCGCCGGCGAGCAGCCACGCTCCCTCGGGCCGCGCGGCCTCAAGGAGGGACAGGTCCCACGGTTCGCCGGAACCCGCCCGGGGCGAGTCGAGGAGAAGGACCTCCTCGCCGTAGGCACCGACACGCGTGTCGGGCCGGTCGCTCAAGGACGTGGCCCGCCACAGCCGCGGGAAGATCCCGGCAGCGGCCGCGAAATCCTCCTCGCGGTACGCGGTGCCGTGCAGCTGGAGGGCGCCGACGCCGAGTTCACCGGCGAGGCGGGCGGCCTCGGCGGCGGGGGTGTCGTTGACCACGAGAACGGACAGGACACCCGCCGGAACGTGGGCGGCGAGCCGCGCCGCCCGCTCCCGGTCGAGCCCCCGCACACTGGTCCCGCTGATCACCAGCCCGACGGCGTCGGCCCCGGCCGCGACCGCCGCATCGATGTCGGCGGTCGTCCTGAGCCCGCACACCTTCACGAACACGTGTCTCTCCTCTGCTGACCCTCGGCGCGGCACCCCGAGCCTACTCACCCCCCGTCTGCTCGCGGACGGCAGACCGCCTCCGGGGAGGCGCCCCGGCGCCGGGCGAGCGTCGTCAGACGGTCACTCGCGGACCCGGACGTCGGCCGGAGGACGCGTGGGGGCGCTGTCCGCGTCCAGGCCCGCCAGGAGGCGCAGCCCGTCCTCGGCCGGGCTGCCGGGGGCCGCGGACAGCACCAGCAGCTCCATGCCGGATTCCCCGGGCAGCGCGAAGTTCTCGTGGTGCAGTTCCAGCGGTCCGACCAGCGGATGCCGGTACGCCTTGGGCCCATGGGCGCGGGCGCGCACGTCCGCGCGGGCCCAGAGACGGCGGAAACGTTCGCTGCCCATGGCGAGTTCGCCGATGAGCGAGGCCAGCCGGGGATCGTCGGGATGCTTTCCGGCGGCCAGGCGCAGATGCCCGACGACGTCGAGCGTGCACGTCTCCCAGTTTGCGTAGAGGCCGCGCTCGGCCTCCTCCAGGAAGATGTGCCGGGCAATGTTCAGACCGGGAATCGGCCGCCCGTAGAGGAGCTGGGCGAGGCGGTTGCCGGCGAGGACGTCCAGGCGGTGGTTCATGATCAGCGCGGGTGCGCCGGCGACCAGGTCGAGGACGCGCAGCAGCTCGGGCCGGAGGCGCCCGGTCGGCGCCTTCGCGGGGCGGCGGCGCTGGCGGGCGAGCCGGCAGAGGTGCCCGCGCTCGGTCTCGTCGAGGCCGAGGACGCGGGCGAGCGCGTCGAGGACCTGCTCGGAGGGCTGGGTCGCGCGGCCCTGTTCCAGGCGCACGTAGTAGTCGACGCTGACCCCCGACAGGTGCGCGACCTCTTCGCGGCGCAGCCCTTCGACCCGCCGGCGGCTGTCGGTGGGGATGCCGACGGCGGCGGGGTCGATGCGGGCGCGCCGGGTCCGCAGGAAACCCGCAAGATCGTCCATGCCCCCCAGTATGGCCTCGGTCGCGCCCGCGAAGGTGGCCCTGCCGTTACCAGGAAGCCCGGTCCGACGGAAGAAGCGTCCCTGAACACCGGCCGCCGCGGAGCCCAGGATCGAAGACATCCGATCCGAAGGAGTTCCCATGAAGACGCTGATCGTCCACGCCCACCCGGAGCCCAAGTCGCTCAACAGCTCGCTGAAGGACCTCGCGGTCTCCACCCTGGAGTCCGCCGGACACGAGGTACGGGTGAGCGACCTGTACGCGATGAACTGGAAGGCGGTCGTGGACGCCGAGGACTACGGCCCCGCAGCCTCGAACCCGCTGAAGGTCGCCCTGGACTCGGGCCAGGCCTTCGACGCGGGGACGCTCACCCCGGACGTCACGGCCGAGCAGGAGAAGCTGCTGTGGGCCGACACGATCATCTTCCAGTTCCCGCTCTGGTGGTACACGATGCCCGCGATCCTCAAGGGCTGGGTGGACCGGGTGTTCACCTACCGCTTCGCCTACGGCGTCGGTGAGCACAGCGCCACCAAGTACGGCGAGCGCTACGGCGAAGGCACCCTGGCGGGGAAGAGGGCGCTGCTGTCGGTGACCACCGGCGGCCCGGAGTCGCACTACGCGGCCCGTGGGATCAACGGCCCCATCGACGACCTGCTGTTCCCGATCCACCACGGCATCCTCTACTACCCGGGCATCGAGGTGCTGCCGCCGTTCGTGCTGTACGGCACCGACCGGATGACCGACGACGACTACCAGGGTGTCGCCGAGGCCTGGGAACGGCGCCTGCTCACCCTGGAGTCGACGGAGCCGATCGCGTTCCGCCGGCAGAACTTCGGCGACTACGAGATCCCCTCGCTCCAGCTGAAGGAGGGCCTGGAGCCCGAGGGCCGCACGGGCTTCGGACTGCACGTACGCGGCTGATCGACCCTCGCCGGCCGCTCGCCCGGCACACTGCGCCGTGTGTAAGGCATGAAACTGTGGCAGGGGTGACAGGAGTCGAACC
Organism: Streptomyces sp. NPDC006197; assembly: GCF_040613865.1. Taxonomy (NCBI): domain Bacteria; kingdom Bacillati; phylum Actinomycetota; class Actinomycetes; order Kitasatosporales; family Streptomycetaceae; genus Streptomyces; species Streptomyces sp. NPDC006197. Next base: position 17,085 of record NZ_JBEXSZ010000022.1, read on the forward strand.
TGCGGCATCCGGTTTTGGAGACCGGCGCTCTGGCCATCTGAGCTACACCCCTTCGGTGTGCGCACAGTCTGACACGGGGGTGGATCTCGACGCCAACCGATTTCTCTTCCCCCGTCGACGACGGCGCGCTCACCGTGCCGTCTCCTCGGTGTCCCGGTCCCAGTCGCCGAAGTAGGCCGCCACCCCGGACCGGCGGGCCTCCGCGATGGTGGTGAGGCGGGCGAAGTCCTGCACCGGCATCAGCGCCCGCCACTCCTCCAACTGGAGGACCCGCACCTCGTCGTGCTCCTCGGGGGCGAGAGTGAAGCTCGCGATCTGCCGGTCGGTCAGCCGTCCCCCGTCGAAGACGAAGCCGACGGTCGCGAGCGGCCATGACGCGCCGGGCAGGCCGAAGACGGCCGCCAGCAGGCGCGGCGGACCGGGGACCAGCAGCCCCGTTTCCTCCGCGGTCTCCCGCACCGCCGTCCGCCATGGCCGCTCGCCGTCCTCCGCGGTCCCGCCGGGCAGCTGCCAGGGATGTTCGGCGCTGTAGACGGCGTGAAGCTGTACGGGCCGGTCGTCCATGTCGGTGAAGAAGAGCGCGCCGAACACGGTCGCCTTCGGCAGCGAGGCCGCGTACTCCTCGGGCGGGAGGAACTCGGTCATCGAGGATCCCTGTCTCTGACCTGTGGGCATCTCGTCATCGTGATGACGCGCCAGGGTGACAGGTCAACGGGGCTTTTGTACACAGGTGTTCTGGTGACCGAGTCGCCGTGTCGAGACGTTAGCGGGGTTGTTCCGCTGCCGACGACGCCCGCCGGACGGCGGGCGTGAGGGCGAAGCGCCGTCCGGTTCGGGCAAGGGTCCGTCGGCTCAGCGGCGGAAGACGGTCACCCCCTCGACGATCGTCTCGTCGACCGACGCGTCCTTGATCTCCTCCACCGGCACGGCGAACAGGTCCCGGTCGATCACCACGAGGTCCGCGTACTTGCCGACGGTCACCGACCCGCGGTCCTCGTCCACGAAGTTGGCGTAGGCGCTCCCCATCGTGTACGCCTCGATCGCGGCGGTCAGGTCGATCGTCTGACCCGGCACCCAGGAGTCGCCGCCGTCCGGGGCGCGGCGGGTGACGGCGGTGTAGAGGTGGGCGAGCGGGTTCATCTCGGCGACGTTCCAGTCGCTGGAGAAGGCGAGCTTCGCGCCCGCCTCGCGCAGGCTGCGGAACGCCCAGGCGTGCGACCAGCGATGCTCACCGACGCCTTCGGCCCAGTCCTTGCCCGGACCGGCGACGTCCGGCGCGCAGTGCCGCGGCTGCATGCAGGCCACGACGCCGAGCTCGGCGAACCGGCCGACGTCCTGCGGATGGAGACACTCGACGTGCACGAGCTGGTGGCGGGCGTCGCGGGGCCCGTTGGCGGTGCGCGCGGCCGCGTGTGCGTCGAGGGCCGTACGGATGCCGCGGTCGCCCGTGGCGTGCGTGAACGTCTGGAAGCCGCGCCGGTCCAGCTCGGTCAGCACCTCCGCGAACTCGCCGGGCTCGTAGAACGTACGGCCCCGGTTGCCGGGCTCGTTGGCGTACGGCTCGAACAGCGCGGCCGTGTGGGGCTCGATCACGTCGTCGATGTAGAGCTTGAGCGGACCGACGCGGAACCGGTCGTCGTCGAACCGCTTGGCGCACCGCTCGAACTCGTCGAGGTCCTCGGCGGTCGTACCGTGCGGATGGAACAGCGCGGCGACGATCCGCGAACGCAGCCGGCCCTCGCTCCTCGCCCGTTCGAAGAGGAACAGGTCGTCGGGGGAGTTCTGCGGCTCGACGACGGTGGTCAGTCCGTTCTCCGCGGCCATGTCGAGCGAGGCGCACAGACGCTTGTACCGGCGCTCCTCACTCGCCCAGGGAAGGAACTCGGCCAACGCGCGCTGGCCCCGGCGGGCGAGGCCCAGGACGGCGAACCCGGTGACGAACCCGGTCGGCTCACCGGTGACGGGATCCTTCTGGACCACTCCCCACGGCAGCCGGCCGGTGTCCCGGGTGATGCCGAGGCGCCGGAGGGCGGCCGTGTTCAGCCAGACGCTGTGGACGTCGTAGGTGAACACGAGAGCGGGCCGGTCACCGGTGACCGGGTCCAGATCGGCGGCGGTGGGCATGCGTCCCCCGGGGATCGCCCCGTAGTCGAACGCCTCCGCCTCGATCCACTCGGCGTCGGGGTGCGCGGCCGCCCAGGCCCGGATGCGGGCGTGCACCTCTCCCAGGGTGCGGGCCCCGGCGAGCTGCACGCTGTCGGCGTCGGAGCCGAGCCGGACGTGGTTGTGCGCGTCGACGAAGCCCGGGAGCAGCATGCGCCCGCCGAGGTCGCGCACCTCGGTCGCCGGTCCGGCGAGCGCGGAGACCTCGGCATGCGTGCCCACGGCGCTGATCCGGCCGGCGGTCACCGCCACGGCTTCGGCGCGGGGGAGGTCCGGATCGACGGTGTGGACGCGGGCCCGGGTCAGGACGAGATCGGGTGCGGGGCGCACGGAAGCTCCTTCGGAGTTCGGGGGAGGGGAGTGAGGGGCGGAGAGGCGCCGGAGCGGTGCTCGACGGCACGGGAAAGGTCGCGTCGGGCGCTGGTCAGCCGGTCCGGGTGACACCGGCGGCATCGTCCGAACCGCCGGGGAGCGCATCCGTCCCGGCTGCCGCGGCCGGTACCGACGCACCGGCGCCGGCCTTCGACGCGTCCGGGGACGCGCCGGCTTCCGGCGCCGGACGGCACGCCAGGAGGCATACGGCGCTCACGGCCGCCATGGCGGCGAACGCGACCGCGACGGGGACCCAGGAGCCGCCGAAGGAGGAGTACAGCCAGGTCGTCGCCGCGGGGGCCAGGGTGCCGAGCAGGCCTGCGGTCTGGAAGCTCATGGACAGGCCCGTGTAGCGGACGCGCGGCGCGAACCACCCCGAGGCGAGGGTGCCGAGGGAGGCGTACGCGATCGTGCTGGCGAGCATGGGCAGGCACATGGCGAGCCACAGGCCGGCGACCGAGCGGGTGTCGGCGAGCCAGAACATCGGGAAGGCCGCGACCAGGTGCAGCAGGACGCCGATGAGCGTGACCCGGCGCAGGCCGTAGCGGTCGGCGAACAGCGCGCTGAGCGGGGTGCACACGATGACGACGACGGAGGCCGCGGTTCCGGCGGCCGCGGCCTGGGCGTCGGTGAAGCCCAGCTCCGTGACGGCGTAGCTCGACATGAAGGTGACGACGATGTAGTAGCCGCCGACGGTGATCAGGAACGCGCCCGTCGCCAGCAGCCACGTCTTCCAGGCGTGGCGCAGTACGGCGATCACGGGGGCGGACTCCTTGCCCCGGCCGTCCCGGGCCGCGGCTTCCTCGGCTCGCCGGGCGGCCTCGAACTCGGGCGACTCGTCCATCGAGCGGCGGATGACCAGGCCGACGGCGACGAGCACCGCGGACAGCAGGAACGGGAGGCGCCACGCCCAGTCCGCCAGCGCGTCGTGCCCGAGCAGTGCGGTCAGGGCGAAGGCGCCGGTCGACAGGAAGTAGCCGACGCCGTCGCCGACCTGCGGGAACGAGCCGAAGAACGCCTTGCGGCGGGGCGGTGCGTGTTCGACCGCGAACAGGACGGCGCCGCCCCACTCGCCTCCCACGGCCAGTGACTGGATCATGCGGATCAGCACGAGGAGCAGCGGCGCGAGGACGCCGATCTGGCTGTAGGTGGGCAGCAGACCGATGCACACGGTGGCGGCGCCCATCAGGGTCATCGACCAGATGAGCGCCTTCTTGCGGCCGTGCCGGTCTCCGATGTGACCGAAGAGGACGGCGCCCAGCGGTCGGCCGAGGGCCCCGACGAACAGGGTGGCGAAGGACATCAGGGTGCCGAGGGCCCGGCTCATCTCGGGGAAGAAGAGCTCGGGGAACACGAGGGCGGCGGCGGTGGCGTAGATGCCGAAGTCGTACCACTCGACGCTCGTGCCGATCATCGCGGCGGTGGCGATCTTCCAGGGCCCGGAGCGGCGTGGCGCCCCGGCGGCGGGGGCTGCGGTGCCCGTGGACTGGCTCATACGTGGCTCCTTGGGGACATCGATTGGGTTCGGTGTGGACCCAAAATCGATGGGGCGACGCTAAGGGGGGCCCAGCGGACTGTCAATAGGGTTCGGCGCGATCCCAATAGACTGGTCGGACGGAGCCGACCGGAATCCAGAGGCGAGGGGCAGGCATGGGCGGGACGAGCGCGAGCCGGAACGACGAGGCGGGCAAGCGGAACGAGAAGGAGGCGAACGGCGCCGGCCCCCGGCAGGCGCCCTCGCACGCGGTCGTGGCCGACGCGCTGCGCCAGCGGATCGCGCTCGGCGGCTTCGGTCCCGGGGACAGGCTGCCGACCGAGCGGGACCTCGCCGCGGTCTTCGGAGTCGGCCGCAACACGGTCCGCCAGGCCGTACGGGAACTCGCCGAGGAGGGGCTCGTCGTCACGACCCTGGGCCGCTCCGGCGGCACCCGGGTCGCACCGGCGCCCCGGAGCGGCCGCGACGGCAGGGCGACGATCGCCGCCGGCATCCGCGCCTCCCTGCGCGACTACATGGAGTACCGCCAGGCCATCGAGCCGTTCGCGGCCCGCCTCGCCGCCGAGCGGGGCGCGGCGGCGAGCAGGCGCGGGCTCGTCGAGATGCTGGAGACGAAGGTCGCCGACCTCGGCGAGTATCACCGCGTGGACACCCGGTTCCACCTCGGCGTCGCCGAGGCCGGCGGCAACGAGGTGCTCGCGGAGGCCGTCACGCGGGCGCGCACCGAGATGTTCGTGGCCGGCAACGCGCTCTGGCTGGGGTCGGACTGGACCCCGGTCTACCCGACCGGCCGGGACTTCGGACGTGCGTTCCGCGAGGAGCACGAGGCGATCGCCCTGGCGGTCCTGTCGGGCGACGGTGACACGGCCGAGCGCCGGATGCGGGAGCACCTGAAGGAGTCGCACCGGCAGTTCCTGGTCCTCCTGGACCAGTTCGCCTCGACCTCCGACTGAGGGGTTCCTCTCCCCGGCGGGCGGCGGCCGGGATCCGGTTGACGAGCGCTCGGGGCGCCGCCTAAGGTCCTAATTGGATCCGACGCGGATCCAATTAGTCGCTCGTTCCCACAGGAGCCCGCCGTGCACGCTTACGATGAGGACCTCACCCAGCAGGTCATGGGCCATCTTCTCGACCGGCTCCGCCTCGACCCTCCGCCGCTGGGCCGGCTCGGAGAGCACGAGGAGCTCGCCCTGGCGCTCAAGGACGCCATCGGCACGGGGCCGCGCCGCCCGGCCGACGTGCTGCGGACCTACACGGACGCGCTGGAGCCGACGGTCGTCTCCTGCGATCACCCCGCCTTCCTCGCGTTCATCCCCGGCGCTCCGACGAAAGCCGCCGCTCTGTTCGACATGGTCCTCTCGGCCTCGTCCCTCCACGGCGTGTCCTGGCTGGAGGCCTCGGGCGCCGTCGCCGCGGAGAACCAGGTCCTGCGCCTCTTCGCCGACCTGGCGGGGATGCCGCAGGGCGCCGGAGGGTGCTTCGTCAGCGGCGGTTCCGCCGGCAACCTCTCCGCCCTGATCGTGGCCCGCGACACCGGCAGGCACCGCCTCGGCCTGGCAGCGACGGCACCCGTCAGGATCGCCGTGAGCGACCAGGTCCATTCCTCCGTCGGCAACACCCTGCGGATCATCGGCGTCGAACCGCTCGTCGTTCCGACCTCGGACCACCGGCTCACCGGCGCGGCCCTCGCCGCGGCACTCCAGACGGCCTCGGCCGACGGCGGTGCCCCCGTCGTGGCCGTCGTCGCCACCGCCGGCACCACCAACGCCGGCATCATCGACGACCTCGGCGGCGTCGCGGAGCAGGCCCGGGCCCACGAGCTGTGGCTGCACATAGACGCCGCCTACGGCGGTGCCGCCCTGTTCGTACCGGAACTCCGCGCGCGCCTGCGCGGCATCGAGCACGCCGACTCACTGGTCGTCGACCCGCACAAGTGGATGTTCGCGCCGTTCGACTGCGGGGCCCTCCTGTACCGGGAGCCGCACCTCGCACGCGCCGTGCACACCCAGGACGCGTCCTACCTCGACGCGATCCACGGTGCGGACGGAGCCGACCACGACACGGACTGGAACCCCAGCGACTACGCCTACCACCTCACCCGGCGCCCGCGCGGCCTGCCCCTGTGGTTCTCGCTCGCCGTCCACGGCACCGACGCCTACCGGGACGCCGTGGCGCGGGGCGCCGAGATCGCCCGGTACACCGCCCGCCTCGTCGAGGCGACCGACGGCCTCCACCTGCTCCGCGAGCCCGAGCTGACGGTCGTCCTGATCCGCCGCGCCGGCTGGCGGTCCGAGGACTACTACGCGTGGTCCAAGCGCCTCCTCGCCTCCGGCCTCGCGTTCGTCACCCCCAGCGTCTGGGAGGGCGAGACCGTCGCCCGTCTGGCGTTCCTGCACCCGGGAATCACCGAGGAGACGGTCCGAACGATCATCGCGTCCCTCGCGGACGAGTCCGGCCGCGGCCCCGGTGTGCCGGAGCGGCCGTAGCGCCCCTCCGCAGCCGCGGGAATTCGGGGACTCGTTCACAAAGATGGCGACTCCTTGCACGATTCTCTCGCCGACCGGTCGCCGTCACTCGGTGCGTGGTCAGATGGCGATCATGCCCGTTCGGGCGATGTCATCGAGAGCATGAAGAGGGATCAGGAATGAGCGACCCCATGAACCGGCGTCCGCTGCCGCATGATTTCCACCCGCCGGTGCCCGAGCTGTCGGTCAGCAGCGAGGACCTGACGGACGGTGGGATCCTGCCGGACGCGCACGTGTACGCGAAGGGGAACTCCTCACCGCAGCTGAGCTGGTCGGCAGGGCCGGCGGGCACCCGTGGCTACGCGGTCACCTGCTACGACCCGGACGCGCCGACCGGCAGCGGGTTCTGGCACTGGACGGTCTTCGACATCCCGGCGGACGTCACCGAACTGCCGGCCGGAGCCGGGACCGGGAACTTCGAGGGGCTGCCCGCGGGTGTCCTGCAAGCCCGGAACGACTACGGCAGCAGGGACTTCGGCGGAGCCGCGCCGCCGCCGGGGGACGGACCGCACCGCTATGTGTTCACGGTCTACGCCGTGGACCAGGAGAAGCTGGGACCGGATGCGGACGCGTCGCCGGCACTCGTCGGCTTCCACCTCCGGTTCCACGCCGTCGCCCGCGGCCGGCTGATCGCCGAGTACGAGAACACCGGAGAGTAGGAGCCCACGGTGCGGGAGCGGCCCGCGCTTCGTGGGGCGTCCGCACGATCTTCGCGTGTTCTTGCACGATCCTCTCTCCAGCGGGGAGGAACGTGTCAGCCCGTGATGGGATGGGCGCATGTCCCTCGACGAGCTGCGCGACCTGCTGGAGCGGCACGCGCGACCTGACCAGACCACGGCCATCGACGGCGTCCGGATCTGCCGGGCCGACCCGGGCGACGAGCCGGAGTACTCGATGTCCGGCGTGATGCTGGCCGTCATCGCGCAGGGCGGCAAACGGCTCGCGCTCGGCGAGCGGGTGTACGAGTACGGGGTCGGCCAGTACCTGGTCACCTCGGCCGATCTGCCGGTGACCGGACGCGTCGCACCCGGCGGGCGGGAACTCGGTTTCGGGATGACGCTGGAGCCCGCCGTCATCGCGGAGTTGATGCTCCAGGCAGGCCCGGGCGACCTGCCGCGCCCGACCGGGTCGCCCCGGCCGGGGATCATGGTCAGCGAGGCCTCGGCGGAACTGATCGACGCGATCGTCCGCCTGCTCCGCCTGCTGGACCGGCCGCGTGACCGCCGGGTGCTGGTCCCCTTGGCCAAGCGCGAGATCCTGTGGCGGCTGATGACAGGGGAGCAGGGCGAGGCGGTCCGCCAGCTGGGCCTCGCGGACAGCAGCCTGCACCACATCACCCGCGCGGTCGACTGGATCCGGGACAACTACACCGAGGCCTTCAGGGTCGAGGACCTGGCACGTTCTTCCGGGATGAGCGTCTCCGCGTTCCACCGGAACTTCCAGTCGGTGACGGCGATGAGCCCGATCCAGTTCCAGAAGCAGATCCGATTGCAGGCGGCGCGGCTCCTGCTGGCCAACCGCCCGCACGACGTCACCGGCGTCGGCCACCGGGTGGGATACGACAGCCCTTCGCAGTTCAGCCGCGAGTACAAGCGCCAGTTCGGCGTACCACCGAGCATCGACGCGGCACGCACGCGCGCCCGCGTCGACCACGCAACCGCCGTCGTGCCTTAGGGGGCGTCTTGCCGACCGGGCCGATCGATAATTGCCTCGACAGCGGGCGCGGTGATCGGGGACGCTTCGCGCGATGACCAGAATCGACGACACACCGCCCGCGTGGGACGAGCGCACCCAGCTCACCACGTTCCTCGACTACGCACGTGACACCGCCCGCGCCAAGTGCGAGGGCGTCTCCGCCGAGAACGCGCGCAAGGCGCTTCTGCCGGGCTCGCCGCTGATGACCATGAGCGGGGTGATCAACCACCTCCGCTGGGTCGAGTACTACTGGTTCCAGGTGGTCTTCCTCGGCGAGGAGAACCGGGGCCCCTGGACCGACGAGGACCCCGACCGCGAGATGCGCATCGCCGTCGACTTCCCGCTCACGCAACTGCTCGACGAGTACGCGGAACAGAGCGCCCGCTACCGCGAACTGGTCGCCGGGCACGGCCTGGACGAGCGGGCCCAGGGAACCATCCGCAACGGCCTCCACGTCGACCTGCGCTGGATCCTCCTCCACCTCACCGAGGAGACGGCCCGCCACAATGGCCACCTGGACATCCTGCGCGAGATGCTCGACGGCACGACCGGCGACTAGGACGTTCTGCGGAACCCCGCGGGGCCGGCCCCGTTCCGGTCGGGGCCGTGTCGTAAATGGGTTGAGCCTCGGCGGTGGTGCCGGGAGGATCGGGGGACACCGATGAGTTCTTCCCGGCGCTGCGGTCTGTCAGTGTGACCCGCCCCGAGCGGAGGACACTCACATGACGGAAGGCACCATGCTCGCACCCCACGCGCCGCCCACGCTCCCCGCCGCCCGTGTCACCGCCGTGCTGCGGATACTCGTGTTGTCCACCTTCGTCGTCCTCCTCAACGAGACGATCATGGTCAACGCGATCCCGCGGCTCATGCGCGAGTTCGAGGTCACCGCGGCAGCCGCGGGGTGGCTGTCCACCTCCTTCATGCTCACCATGGCCGTCGTCATCCCGGTGACGGGATGGTTCCTCCAGCGTGTGACGACCCGGACCGCCTTCGGCCTCGCCATGGCGCTCTTCCTCACCGGCACGGCTCTGGCCGCGGCCGCACCCGCCTTCCCCGTGCTGCTGGCCGCCCGTGTCATCCAGGCCGGCGGCACCGCCGTCATGATGCCCCTGCTCATGACGACGCTGATGACCCTCGTGCCCCCGCACGACCGCGGCCGGGTCATGGGCAACATCACCCTCGTCATCTCCGTCGCCCCCGCCCTCGGCCCCGCGGCCTCCGGCGTGCTGCTGCAACTGGGGACGTGGCGCCTGCTGTTCCTTGCCGTGCTGCCCATCGCCGGAGCCATGGCCCTCTTCGGCCGGCGCCAACTGGTCAACATCGGCGAGCCGCAGGCCGGCCCCATCGACTGGTTGTCCGTCCCCCTGGCGGCGACGGGCTTCGGCGCCCTCGTCTACGGCCTGAGCGGGCTCGGTGCCGAAGGCTCGGCCCAGGCCCCCGTGTCCCCGGTGGTCACGACCGTGGCCGGCGCCGTGCTGGTGGGCCTGTTCGTATGGCGACAGCTGGCCCTGCAGCGCTCGTCCACACCGCTGCTCGACCTGCGCACCCTGACGTACCGGCACTTCTCCGTGGCGCTCGGCCTGATGTGCCTGTCCTTCATGGCCCTCATGGGCGGGTTCATCCTGCTGCCGATCTACCTGCAGGAGGTGTCCGGCCTGACCTCGCTGCAGACCGGGCTGCTCCTCATCCCCGGCGGCCTGACCATGGGCCTGCTCGGACCGCAGGTCGGCAAGCTCTACGACCGGCTCGGCGCACCACGCCTGGTCGTACCCGGAGCCACGCTCACCGCGGTCTGCCTCGCCCTGTTCGCCCTCACGGGAGAACAGACCTCGCCGTGGCTGGTGCTCGCCCTTCACGTGGCTCTGAGCGTCGGCATGGCGTTCGTGTTCACCCCCGTCTTCACCTCGGGCCTGTCCGTACTGCCACCGCACCTCTACCCCCACGGCTCCGCCATCCTGGGCTCGCTCCAGCAGGTCGCGGCCGCCGCCGGCACCGCCCTGGTCATCAGCGTCATGTCGGGCCACGCCGCCACGGCGGCAGCCGGCGGCGCCGACGCCACCGGCGCCCTGGCGACGGGCATCCGGTGGGGCTTCGGCGTCGGCGCCGCGATCGGCGGACTGACCGTGCTGGTCGCGCTGCTGGTCCGCACCCCGCCCGCCCCGCCGCAGCCCGCCGGGTCGGAGGTCCAGGACGGGGACGGCACCACGGACAAGACCGCCCAGTCGCCCGCCTGCTGACGCCGGTCGGCGCACCGCGGTCCGGAGCTCGGGGCCTGCCCGCGGTGCCCTCGTCCGTCGAGCGTACGAGCGCGGGCGCCGAGCGTACGGGCGCGGGCGCCGAGCGTACGGGCGCGGGCCGGCCCCGCGGCCCGCGCCGAGTGCCGTGCGCGGGTCCCGGCGTCAGCCCGCCGCGGTGAGTTCACCGCTGAGGGAGCCGTGCAGGCTGGCGCTGGGCCCGTTGAGCCCCGTGATCTCCACCGTCTTGCCACGCTGGGCGTAACGGTGCTCGATCGCGTCGAGCGCCGCCACCGAGGAGGCGTCCCAGACGTGGGCGGCGGAGAGGTCGATGACGACCCTGTCGGGGTCGCCGGCGTAGTCGAAGCGGCCGACGAGCTCGTTGGACGAGGCGAAGAACAGCTGGCCGGTGACCGAGTAGACGACCTGGCCGCCGTCGGGGTCGACGACCGCGGTGACGTCCGCGAGCCGGGCGACGCGCTTGGCGAAGACGACCATCGCGGTGACGGACCCCGTGACCACGCCCACGGCGAGGTTGTGGGTGGCGACCACGCACACCACGGTGACGACCATGACGGTGATCTCGCCCGCGGGCATCCGCTTCAGCGTCCTGGGCGCCACGGAGTGCCAGTCGAAGGTCGCGAAGCAGACCATGACCATGACGGCGACCAGGGCGGCCATCGGGATGTCGGAGACGACCGGTCCGAAGACGATGCACAGCACCATCAGGAACACGCCCGCCAGGAAGGTGGACAGGCGGGTCCGGGCGCCGGAGACCTTCACGTTGATCATGGTCTGACCGATCATGGCGCAGCCGCCCATGCCTCCGAAGAAGCCGGTGACGATGTTCGCGATGCCCTGCCCGACGGCCTCCCGGGCCTTCGACGAGCGGGTGTCGGTGATCTCGTCGACGAGCTGCGCCGTCATCAGGGACTCCATCAGCCCGACGAGCGCCATGGCGAAGGCGTACGGGGCGACGGTGGCCAAGGTGTCGAGCGTGAAGGGTACGTCGGGCAACCCGGGGACGGGCAGCGAGGACGGCAGCGCGCCCTTGTCGCCGACGGTCGGCACGGTGATGCCCGCGGCGACGGTGACCACCGTGAGGATCGCGATCGAGACCAGCGGGGCCGGGACCGCGGTGGTGATCCTCGGGAACAGGACCATGAGGGCCAGACCGGCCGCGAAGAGGGGGTACACGGCCCACGGCACGTGCCGCAGCTGCGGGACCTGGGCCATGAACACCAGGATCGCCAGGGAATTGACGAAACCGACCATCACCGAGCGCGGGATGAACCGCATCAGCCTGCCCACGCCCAGCGCGCCCAGCACGATCTGGAAGACGCCGGCCAGGATGACCGCCGCCACCAGATACCCGAAGCCGTACTGCCGGTTGAGCGGGGCGATGACCAGGGCCACCGCCCCCGTGGCGGCGGAGATCATCGCGGGCCGGCCGCCGACGACGGCGATCGTGACCGCCATCGTGAAGGAGGCGAACAGGCCGATCGCCGGATCCACCCCGGCGATGATCGAGAAGGAGATCGCCTCCGGGATCAGGGCCAGCGCGACCACCAGGCCGGCCAGCACTTCGGTACGCAGCACCTTCGGCGACAGCCGGGACGGGCGCAAGGAGCGCAGCCGCGCGGGTACGGAAACAGTGAAATCGGGCAAGGCGGACAAACCTGTCGGGCGGGCACACCGCCGGCGAACAGGCGAGCGTACGGGGGAGACGGAACGATCCTCCACGGTACCGGCGCTACGGCCAGGCGGACGACGACCCCTGGGGGGAGGGGGCGCATGACGTACGACGAGGGCCCGGCCCGGCGGATCGGGGAGCAGCCCGGCGGCCGCCACGGGCGCATGGGTCGTCGAAGCCGGGGCAGGCGGAGCTCAAGCGGGCCGAGCCCGCGGTGAAACACACGGAAGAGAAGGACGGCCGCGATCCTGCCGGCCGTCCTCGTCCACCGAAGGAGTTGTTTTCGCGTGACTGAGCACGTGTGGAGCTACAAGTCGACCGCGGGCCATCTGGCCGGCACCGATCTGACCGGCTACAAGGTCGAGGCGATCGACGGCGGCATCGGGAAGGTGGACAAGCACTCCGACGAGGTCGACGACGCCTATCTGGTCGTGGACACCGGAGTCTGGATCTTCGGCAAGGAGGTCCTCCTTCCGGCCTCCACCGTGGTCCGCGTCGACGTGGACGACCGGAAGATCTTCGTCGACCGGACGAAGGAACAGATCAAGGACGCTCCCGAGTTCCACCGTGAAAAGCACCTCGACGACCCCGAATACCGCCACGAACTGGGCACCTATTACGGAATGGGAGGCCCTTTCGGAGGCGGAGTGCTCTGAACCCGGTGCGAAGGGAGGGCCCGGACTCGATGAGTTCGGGCCCTCCCTTCGTGCTTTTCCCGGTCCGGGGAGAACGGTCGAAAGCGGCCGGGGGTCGATCACCGGCCGGCGGGTAGCAGGGGTGTGTACGTGAAAAGACGAGGAGGAGAGGCATGTCCCGGGAGAAGCGTGATCGGGCGCAGGACGGGGGCCACCCGAAGACCGCTGTCGAGGAGGTCCTCCAGGAGGTCGAGGAGGCGGAGACGGATCCGAGGGAGGACGACGACCGGGGCGGCGAGGCGGCCGACGCCCTTTCCCCCAGCCGAAGCGCGCAGGAGGACGCCCGGCGGCGGGCGAGCGGGGCGGATCCGGAGAACGACTGAGCGGACGGCGGAGCCCTTCGCCGTGTCTCCGGCTGTCCTCGGCGGCGCCCCTCGACGACGCTCCTCGGCCGGGGACGGAGCCCGCGCTCCGTCCCCGGCCGAGGAACACCTGGCAGCACCGCTCACCCGTCGCCCGACGGCAGGTTCTCCTTGATCTTGGCGATGGCGAAGCCCCAGCCCTGGGACACCGTCGGCTTGCCGGGCACGGCCACTTCGGCGGGGTTGGTCACCACGTCCAGGAGCACCGGTCCGGGGTCGGCGAGCGCCCGGCGCACGGCCTCGTCCAGCTCCGCCGGATCGGTGACACGGATGCCGCGGATCCCGAGGGCCTCGGCCACCGCGGCGAAGTCCGGGTTGTCGAGAACCGTCCCGAACTCGGGAAGCCCCGCCTGTTCCTGTTCGAGCTTGACCATGCCGAGACGGCGGTTGTCGAAGACCACGAGCTTGACCGGGAGCCGCTCGGACCGGATGGTCATGAGGTCGCCCAGCAGCATGCTCAGGCCGCCGTCGCCGCAGAAGGCCACGACCTGGCGGTCCGGCGCCCACAGCTGGGAGCCGATGGCCTGGGGCATGGCGTTGGCCATGGAGCCGAGGTTGTACGAGCCGATCAGCCGGCGGCTGCCCCGCATCCTGACGAAACGCGACAGCCAGACCGTGGCCATGCCGGTGTCGGAGGTGAAGATCGCGTCGTCGGCCGCGTGACGGTCCACCGCGGCCGCCAGCGCCTCCGGGCGGATCTCCTCGGACCGGTTGTCGAACACCGCCCGCACCCGCCCGAGGAGACGCTTGTCGTGGGCGGGGTCGGCCAGGTCCGCCTGGCCCTCCTGCCACCGCAGGAAGCGCTCGCGGGCCTCGTCGAGGTGGGACCGTGACTCGACCGGGACGAGCAGCGGCAGCAGGGCCCGCAGCGTCGCGCCGACGTCCCCGGCCAGTCCCACGTCCACCGGGACCCGGCGGCCCAGGTGCTCCTCCCGTACGTCGATCTGCACGATCCGGCAGCCCTCCGGGTACCAGTCGCGGTAGGGGAAGTCGGTGCCCAGCAGGATCAGCGTGTCGCAGGTGTCCAGGGCGTGGGCGGCGGCCGGATTGCCGATCAGGCCCGTCTGGCCGACCTCGTACGGGTTGTCCTCCTCGAATCCCTCCTTGCCCTTGAGCGTGAGCACCATCGGCGCCGCGAGGAGCTCGGCGGTGCGCAGCACCTCCTCGCGGGAGTCCCGGGCGCCGCGACCGACGAGCAGGGTGACCCGGGAGCCGGCGGCGATCGCCTCCGCCGCCTCGGCCAGTGCCGGGTCGTCGGGCCGGGTCACGGCCGGGCGGGGCAGCGCGAACCGCGTCGGCCGGTCGTCCTCGACCTTCTGGTCGCCGAGGTCCCCGGGGACGGTCAGCACCGCCACGCCCCGGCGGGTCACGGCCGCGCGCACCGCGGACTCCAGCAGCCTCGGCATCTGGGCGGGGGAGGTCACCGTGGCCCGGTACACGGCCACGTCCCGGAACAGGAGGTCGTTGTCCACCTCCTGGAAGTAGTCGCCGCCCATCTCCGACAACGGCACCTGGCCGCAGATCGCCAGGACCGGGGCACCGCTCTTGGCGGCGTCGTACAACCCGTTCAGGAGGTGGACCGAGCCGGGTCCCACGGTGCCCATGCAGACCCCGAGCTCGCCTGACAGCTGGGCGTGCGCGCCGGCGGCGAAGGCCGCCGCCTCCTCGTGGCGGAAGCCGGTCCACTCGATGCCTTCCGTGACCCGGATGGCGTCGGTGAGGGGATTGAGAGCGTCGCCGACCACGCCGAAGACATGGCCGACGTCGAGGTCCGCGAGACCGTCGACGATCACCTGGGCGACGGTACGGGGCATGAGGTCTCCTTTCACGAAGGACGACGACCGGGTCACCGGAGGGTGAACCGGTCCGGGTGAGCCGCCTTCCAGTCGCCTGCCCAGGAAGGCGGGACCGATGCCGGTGCGAGGAGCTGCCCGGCTTCGAGCGGTGCGTACAGGTCGGCATGGGACCGGACGGTGTCCGGGCCGACCCGGCGCAGCAGCATCGCGGGCGTCAGGCCGCCCGGCCCGTCGACGCCCATGGCGGCCATGATCTGCAGGGCGCTCTTGACGGTCGCCTCCTGGAAGCGCTGGACGCGGCGCGCCTTGTCCTCGACGTCCAGGGCCCGGGCGCGCCGGCGGTCCTGGGTGGCGACCCCGACGGGGCAGGTGTTGGTGTGGCAGCGCTGGGCCTGGACGCATCCGAGGGCGAACATCATGGCCCGGGCGGAGTTGGTGTAGTCGGCCCCCTGGACCAGCCGCTTGACGATGTCGCCGCCGGTGGCGACCTTGCCGGAGGCGCCGATCCGGATCCGGTCGCGCAGTCCCGTGCCGACGAGGGACCGGTGGACCGTCGTCAGGCCCTCGGTGAGGGGGAGCCCGACGGTGTCCGCGAACTCCAACGGCGCGGCCCCGGTGCCGCCTTCGGCCCCGTCGACGACGATGAAGTCGGGTGTGACGTCCTCCTCCAGCATCGCCTTGCAGACGGCGAGGAACTCGCGGCGCGATCCGACGCACAGCTTGAATCCGACCGGCTTGCCTCCGGCGAGCTCCCGCATCCGGCCCACGAAGCGCACGAGCTCCCTCGGAGTCCGGTAGACGCGGTGGTACGGAGGGGAGATCACGGTGCGGCCCTCGGGGACGCCCCGGACCGTGGCGATCTCCCGGCTGACCTTGGACCCGGGCAGCACGCCCCCGATACCGGGCTTGGCCCCCTGACTGATCTTCAGCAGGACGCAGGCGACCTGATCGAGGGCGGCCTTCTCGGCGAACCGTCGCGGGTCGAAGTCGCCGTCCTCCGTGCGGCAGCCGAAGTAGCCCGTGCCGATCTCCCAGACGAGGTCCCCACCGGGGGCCAGGTGGTGCTCCGATATCCCGCCCTCACCGGTGTCGTGGGCGAAGCCACCGCGCCGGGCGCCCTCGTTCAGGGCACGGACCGCCCGGTCCGACAGGGAGCCGAAGCTCATCGCGGACACGTTGAGCAGGGCCATGTCGTAGGGCCTGGCACAGTCGGGGCCGCCGATCCGGACCCGGGGCGGCTGCGTGGGCACCGGGCGCGGGGCCATGGAGGGGACGAGGTAGTCGGTGCCCGGTCGGTCCAGCTCCAGCTCCGTCCCGAAGGGGTCCTCGGCGTCGGTCCCCTTGGCCCGTTCGTAGACGATGGAACGCGTGTCCCGGTCGAAGGGCGCGCCGTCGACGTTCCGCTCGATGAAGTACTGCTGCACCTCGGGACGGATCCTCTCCATCGCGAACCGCAGGTGCCCCAGGAGCGGGTAGTTGCGCAGGATCGAGTGACGCCGCTGGAGCAGGTCGTACGACGCCACCGCGGCGAGCAGGAGTGCGGGGCCCGCAGCGCACCACCACCACGGGGACACCAGGACGGCCAGGAGGCCGGTGGCGAGGGCGGCGACGGCCGGGAGGCCCACGAGAAGAAGCGTCAGCATGCGGGGCCGTCTGTCCCGGATCGGCCGGGCCAAGCGTGCCGCCGGAGGACGCCCGGCGCGACGGACGAGGTTTGCGGCGGGCGGGTCCGGCGAGACGACCCTCATGAGTGCTTCGGAGAAAAGTGGACAGAACCCGTTCCGTCGGTTCGGCCCGTACGTCGTGTCCGGCCGCGTCGGCACGCCGTGCGGCGCGGACCGCGTCGTGCGGGCGGGGGAGGGGTGCACGGACACCGTGGGGCCACGCGGCCCGGTGGCCCGGCTCCTCGAACGCCGCTTGTAAGGGACGGCGGGTTCCCCTTCCCCGGCCGCCCGCACACCCCGTCCGTCTGTCCTCGAGTACGTCTCATTCCAGGAGGTCGATACGTATGGTTCCCCTGCTGCTGGTTCTTCTTCTCGCCCTGCTCCTCTTCGGTTTCGGTTTCGCGGTCAAGGCGCTCTGGTGGATCGCCGTGATCGTGCTCGTCCTGTGGCTGCTGGGCTTCGTGGCCCGGCCGAAGGGGAGCACGGGCCGCTGGTACCGCTGGTAGGCGGTCACCCACCGTGGGATCTCACCCACCACGTGGGCTCGCCCACGGCATGAGCGAGCCCGGCACCCTCCTTCCGGAGGGTGCCGGGCTCGTCCGTGTGTTCAGGCGGTCAGCACGGAGTCGTCCTCGGGGCGCGCGCCCGGCAGCCGATGGCGGGCCGCGATCAGTGCCGCATCCACGTCACGCGTACCGGTGGAGACGCACAGGGTGTACGCCAGGTCGTCCATGCGCCGCCGCACCTCGTCGCTGCCGTGCTCCGCCCGGAGCACCTCGAGGGTCTCGTACTGCTCGATGAGGTTGCGCAGGACCGCGGGATGGGCCATCAGCACGTGCTACTCCCTTCGTCGTCAGGGCGTCGACCGCCCGGCTCGACGCGCCGTGTACCCGGGCTCCGGCCCTGCATGCCGGGGAGAACGTCCCAAAGCCGGTCGACGGCGTGTTCCGGCCGCCTGACGCGGCACCGCTCTCCTCCTGTCGATCACGGAAGGGTAGGGTCGTCACCATTGCCGTACGGCAACGGTCGAGGCCGGAGCCGTCATGAGAACGCGGGCGGTACGGCATGTGAACGGGATCGAACGACCCGTGAACGGATGCCCGAAGGCGAACGAGGATGGGGCATGTCTGAGACGACGATCAAGGGCTCCTCGATCGAGGGGCGGCCGGAGCCGGGCGCGGTGGCAGAGCCCGAGCTCCGGCAGCTCCTGGCCGGTCTCACGGCGGTGCGGGACGGTGACTTCGGCACCCGCCTGCCCGACGAGACGGGCGGCCTGATGGGCGAGATCTCCACGGTCTTCAACGGGATGGTCGACCAGCTCTCCCTGTTCACCTCCGAGGTGACGCGGGTGGCCCGCGAGGTCGGCACGGAGGGGACCCTGGGCGGGCAGGCCGTGGTGCCCGGCGTCTCCGGCTCCTGGGCCGACCTGACCGACTCGGTGAACGCCATGGCCGGCAACCTCACCACCCAGGTCCGTGACATCGCCCAGGTGGCCACCGCCGTCGCCAAGGGAGACCTCTCCCAGAAGATCGACGTGGACGCGCGGGGCGAGATCCTGGAGCTGAAGAACACCATCAACACGATGGTGGACCAGCTCTCGAACTTCGCGGAGCAGGTGACCAGGGTGGCCCGGGACGTGGGCACCGAGGGCCGGCTGGGCGGCCAGGCCGAGGTGCAGGGGGTCTCCGGCACCTGGCGCGACCTGACCGACTCCGTCAACTCCATGGCGGGGAACCTCACCGCGCAGGTGAGGGCGATCGCCCATGTCGCCACCGCGGTGGCCTACGGCGACCTGTCGAAGAAGGTCGCCGTGGACGCGCGGGGCGAGATCCTGGAGCTGAAGAACACCATCAACACGATGGTGGACCAGCTCTCGTCCTTCGCCGACGAGGTGACCCGTGTCGCCCGTGAGGTGGGCACCGAGGGGCGCCTCGGCGGCCAGGCCCGGGTGCCGAACGTGGCCGGCACCTGGAAGGACCTCACCGACAACGTCAACTCCATGGCGAGCAACCTGACCGGACAGGTCCGGAACATCGCCCAGGTCACCACCGCCGTCGCCAACGGCGACCTGTCGAAGAAGATCGACGTGGACGCCCGCGGCGAGATCCTGGCGCTGAAGACGACCATCAACACGATGGTCGACCAGCTGTCCTCGTTCGCGGCCGAGGTCACCCGCGTGGCCCGGGAGGTCGGCAGCGAGGGCCGCCTCGGGGGACAGGCGGAGGTGGAGGGCGTCTCCGGCACCTGGAAGCGGCTGACCGAGAACGTCAACGAGCTGGCCGGGAACCTCACCCGACAGGTTCGAGCCATCGCGGAGGTCGCGAGCGCCGTCGCCGAGGGCGACCTGACCCGCTCGATCACCGTCGAGGCGTCGGGCGAGGTGGCCGAGCTCAAGGACAACATCAACGCGATGGTCGGCTCGCTGCGCGAGACGACGCGGGCCAACCAGGAACAGGACTGGCTGAAGTCCAGCCTGGCGCGGATCTCCGCGCTGATGCAGGGCCACCGCGACCTGGCCGTCGTCGCCGAACTCGTCATGGACGAGCTGACCCCGCTCGTGGCCGCCCAGTACGGTGCGTTCTACCTGGCCGAAGAGGGAGCGGACGGCGTCGAGCTGGGGCTCGTCGGTTCCTACGGCCGACCCGCCGGCGACCGGGGCAAGGACCGCTTCCGGCTGGGCGAGTCGCTCGTCGGACAGGCCGCCCGCAGCCGTCGCACCATCGCGGCCGAGAACGTCCCCGCCGACTACGTCACCATCTCCTCGGGACTCGGCCGGACGTCCCGGGGCAGCCTGGTGGTGCTGCCGATCGTCGTCGAGGACCAGGTGCTCGGCGTCATCGAGCTGATGTCCTTCAGCCCCTTCACCTCCGTGCACCGGGACTTCCTGGAGCAGCTCATGGAGACGGTGGGCGTCAACCTCAGCACGATCGTCGCCAACGCCCGTACCGACGAACTCCTCGACGAGTCCCAGCGGCTGGCGGGCGAACTGCGCTCCCGCACCGAGGAGCTCCAGGTGCAGCAGGAGGAACTCCAGCGCTCCAACGCCGAACTGGAGGAGAAGGCGGCCCTGCTCGCCACGCAGAACCGCGACATCGAGGCCAAGAACCTCCAGATCGAGCAGGCCCGGCAGGAACTCGAGGACCGCGCCCAGCAGCTCGCGCTGGCCTCGAAGTACAAGTCCGAGTTCCTGGCCAACATGAGCCACGAACTGCGCACCCCGCTCAACAGCCTCCTGATCCTGGCCCAGCTGCTGGCCCAGAACCCCACCCGCAACCTCACGGCCAAGCAGGTGGAGTACGCCGGCATCATCCACTCGGCCGGATCGGACCTGCTGCAGCTGATCAACGACATCCTCGACCTGTCCAAGGTGGAGGCCGGAAAGATGGACCTCAACCCGGAGCGCGTGGCGCTGCGCAGGCTTCTCGACTACGTCGAGGCCACCTTCCGCCCCCTCACCTCGCAGAAGAGCCTCGCCTTCACGGTCTCCACCGCCGCCGGCGTCCCCGTCGACCTGGTCACCGACGACTCCCGGCTCCGGCAGGTGCTGCGGAACCTGCTGTCCAACGCCGTCAAGTTCACCGAGCACGGCAGCGTCGAACTCCGCATCGAACCGGTGTCGGACGACGAGCTCCCGGCGACCGTCCACCGGGGCGGCCCGGTCGTCGCCTTCCGCGTCAAGGACACCGGCATCGGCATCGCCCGCGAGAACCTGGAGGCGATCTTCGGCGCCTTCCAGCAGGCCGACGGGACGACCAACCGGAAGTACGGCGGCACGGGCCTCGGCCTGTCCATCAGCCGCGAGATCGCCTATCTGCTCGGCGGTGCCCTCACGGTCGCCAGCACCCCCGGCGAGGGCAGCACCTTCACCCTCTACCTGCCCGTCACCCGCCCCGACTTCACGGAGCAGCCCACCCCCACCGCCCCGGCGGCGGACGGCCACGCGGACTCCCAGGCCGCGGCGCCGGACCGGGGCGAAACCCCCGCCCTTCCCATGCGCCCCGCCACCCCCTCGGCCCGGCCGACGCGGCGCCTCCTCGTGATCGAGGAACGCCCGCGCGGGCTCCTCACGCTCGTCGCCGAGAACGCCGTCACGGAACTCGCCGCCGATGACGGCCGCACCGACCGGGAGGACGTCGAACTGATCGCGGTCGTCGGCCCCCAGGAGGCCGCAGCCGCCCTGGCCACCCAGCCGTTCCACTGCGTCGTGCTCGACGTCGACATGGCGGACGGCGACGCCCTGCGCTTCCTGGACGCCATGGACGGGGACGAGGCCCTGCGCACCGTCCCCGTCCTCGCCCACAACAACCGCCGGCTCGCCGCCGACCAGGAGCGCGCCCTCCAGGAGCTGGCCCGCCGACGGCCGCTGGAGCTCCTTTCCAGCCTCGACGAACTGCGCGAGCGGATCGCCCTGCACCTGTCCGCGGAGCAGCCCGGCGATGTCGTGCCCCTGGTCCGGGGGGAACACCGGGCCCCGGAGCCGCAGGCCATCGACACCACGCTGCACGGCCGTACCGTCCTCGTGGTCGACGACGACGCCCGCAACCTCTACGCCCTCAGCGGCATCCTGGAACTGCACGGCATCAAGGTGCTGCACGCGGAGAACGGCCGGAAGGGGATCGAGGCGCTCCTCGCGCACGCGGCCGTCGACCTCGTCCTGATGGACGTGATGATGCCGGAGATGGACGGCTACACGGCGACCACGCGGATCAGGGAGATGCCGCAGTACGCGGAGCTGCCCGTCATCGCGGTCACCGCCAAGGCCATGCCGGGCGACCGGGAGAAGAGCCTCGCCGCGGGCGCCAGCGACTACGTGACCAAGCCGGTCGACGCCGATGAACTCATCGCCTGCGTCAGCCGCTGGCTGAACGACGGATAGCCCCGTGGCAGTCTCCATCAGCCCGTACCGCACCCCGTGGCCCCGTCCGTCCGGCGGCCCCGAGACCGCCCTACCCGAGGAGTCGTCGACGTGAGTGGCCCCCACCCCCGGGGCGGAGACCCGCGCTCCGGCCCCCACGGGCAGGACGTCCCGGCGCCCGAGCCGGCCGCCGTGGCCATCCCCGGCCAGACCCCTGCCACCGGTGACCGACCGCCGACGCAGGACCGCTTCACGGTCGGCCGACTGGCGGCCACGGTGGAACGGCTGCGCGGCGAGGTGCGCGCCGCGCACGCCGCGGCCGAGGGACGGGCCCTGGTCGAACTCGCCAAGGGCGTGATCGTCGAGCGCCTGGGCTGCGGCCCCGCCCAGGCGGCACGGCAACTCGCCGAGCTGGCCGACCAGGCCGGGCTCTCCCAGCTGGAACTGGCCGCCGACATCATCAACCAGGCGGCCCGTGACCGGGTCGCCGAGGCCGCCGGCGATTTCCTCAGGACCACCGTCGGCGAGTCCGGCACCCCCGGCCGGGTCTCCGGGGCGGACGCCTCGGTCGGCGTGCGCCTGCGTACGGCCGAGAGCGCGGCGCTCAGCGCGGACGACACCCAGTCCGTCGCCGAGTCGCTGCTTGCGCACGCCCTCGAACCCCTCGGCGCCGTCGCCGTGGCGATCTGGACCACCGGCCCGGACGCCTCGCTGAGCCTGCGCGGCCACGCCGGGTTCGGCTCCGACGAGGCGGCCCGCTGGCACTACGTACCGCCGGGAGTGACCACCGCGGCCCGGCAGGCGCTCACCGGCCGCCGTACGGTCTGGTACCCCTCGCTGGCGGCCGCCGGCATCCCCTCGATCGGACGCACACGCCACCCCGACGGCGGCCGGGTCGTCGTCCCCGCCGGGACCGGCGGCCGCATCCACGGCGTCCTGGAGATCTGCTGGGCCCGCCCCCTGGACCCCCAGCCCCAGGCCGTGGAGCGCCAGATCGAAGCCCTCGCCGAGCTCTGCGCCCACACGCTGGAGGCACTTCCCGCGCAGACCGCGCCGACGCGCCCCCTCGTCCCCGGCGGGGACGGACCGCTGGAACTGGCCGAACTCGCCGACGGGCTCTACGACCCCGCCCTCGTGCTGACCCCTCACCTCGACGAGGCGGGCAGGCTGGCCGATTTCCGCATCCGGCATGCCAACGCGCACTTCCAGGACCCGGCCGGCCGGCCCCGGAGCGCCGTCGACGGGGCACTGCTCCTGGAGGCGTATCCCGCGACCGCGGGCGGGAGCGAACTCTTCGAACAGATCGAGCGGGTCTACGCCACGGGCGAGCCCTTCCGCTCCCGGCGGACACGGCTGACCGCGCTCGTGGACCAGGTGCCGCTCTCCTCGCTCGCCGACATCAGCATCAGCAGGCACGGGGACAGCGTCTTCCTCATCTGGCGCATCGAGGACGAGTCGGCCCGCCTCGCCAGCCTGCTGCAGCACGCCCAGCGGCTCGGCCGTGTCGGCGCCTTCGAGGAGGACGTCCTCACCGGAGAGATCACCTGGAACGGCCAGCTCTTCGACCTCTTCGGCCGGGAGAAGACGGAACCGCCCGTCTCCCTGCGCGACCTGGCGGCGCACGTCCATCCCGACGACGCCGACACCATCCGGCGTTTCCTCCACTCCGTCCTGCACCAGCGACGGGCGGGCTCCACGGCCTTCCGTCTGCTGCGCCTGGACGGGGTCACGCGGCACATCCGGGTGATCGCCGAACCCGCCCTGGGCGCCGACGGCCGGCTCCAGGCGGTCCGGGGCGCCTACCAGGACATCTCGGCGCAGCACTGGACCGAGGTCGCCCTCACGGCCACCCGCGACCGTCTCGTCGCCACGGAGGAGGAGGCGGCGGAACGCAACCGGCTCACCCTCCAGCTCCAGCACGCCATCATGCCCCCGGCCAAACCGCCGCTCGACGCGCCGGGGCTCGACGTCGCCGTGCGCTACCGCCCGGCCGAGACCGAGTCCCTGGTCGGCGGCGACTGGTACGACGCCGTCGTGCTGCCGTCCAAGAAGGTGCTCCTGTGCGTCGGGGACGTCGCGGGCCACGGCGTGGAGGCCGCCACCGAGATGGTCGTCCTGCGCAACGCCCTGCGCGGCCTCGCCGTCACCGGCGCGGGGCCGGGACAGCTGCTGTCCTGGCTGAACAGCGTCGCCCACCACCTCACGGCCCATGTCACGGCCACCGCCGTCTGCGGGATCTACGACCCCGAGAGCCGCACGCTGCGCTGGGCCCGGGCGGGGCACCTCCCGCCGGTGCTCGTCCGGGGGAGCGAGGCGGCCGGCCTG
This sequence comes from Streptomyces sp. NPDC006197, assembly GCF_040613865.1. Lineage (NCBI taxonomy): Bacteria > Bacillati > Actinomycetota > Actinomycetes > Kitasatosporales > Streptomycetaceae > Streptomyces > Streptomyces sp. NPDC006197. The sequence goes on from NZ_JBEXSZ010000022.1 coordinate 40,956, forward strand.
CCGCTGCTCCGGGGGCTGCTGCTCGGGGCCCTCGCCGACGCCGAGTACGAGGAGGCGGAGCTCCGGCTCGAACCCGGCGACACCGTGCTGATGTACACCGACGGTCTCGTCGAGCGGCGGGACACCTCCGTCCACGACTCCGTCGCCCAGCTGCTGGCCACCGCCCAGCTGCCGGCCGACGGTCTCGAACGACGACTGGACCTGCTGCTGTCGCGCAGCAAGTCGGACACGGACGACGACACGTGTCTGATCGGTGTCCAGGTGACCTGATCGCCGACCGCCCCACCGCCCGTCCCCCCACAGTGGAAAGCAGGGAACATGTCCGAGCGAGAACCGAACCTGAACGTCGACGTCACGATCCGCGACACCGGCACGGCGGTGCTGTCCCTGGGGGGCGAGCTCGACATGGAGACCGCTCAGCTGCTCGACGACCACCTGGCGGAACAGCTCCGGCGGGGACGGGCCCGCCTCGTCCTCGATCTGTCCGCGCTGGGCTTCATGGACTCGTCCGGCCTGAACGTCCTGATCAGGGCTGTTCACAAGGCACGCGCCCTCGGAGGAGACCTGTATCTTGCCGCGCCGACATCGCCGGTGCGACGCATCCTGGAGATCACCGGAGTGACGACCACGATCCCGCCGCACGCCGGCGTGGCCGAGGCGCTGGCCGCGGCCGGCGGCGCGAGATAGACGAAGGGCGGTGCGGCCCTGGGCACGGGACCGCGCCCGGGGAGGAAGGAAACGGGAGAACGTGTACGAGATCGCCGACGTGGAGCAGGCGCTCCGCAAGGCAGCCCCGCACCAGCTGGTGGGCGTCGTCGAGGACGCCCTGCGGAAGCACTGCGGCGCCCGGCGGGTGGAGCTCCGTCTGGCCGACTACGGACTGCGGACCCTCCAGCCCGTCGAGCGCGCGCCCGGGGCGGTGCCGTCGGTCCCGATCCACGACAGCCCGCAGGGGCGCGCCTTCGGCGCCCAGGAGCCGTACGTCACCCACGGGTCCGACGCGATCCTGATCCACCTTCCCGTCACCGTGCGGGGAGACCGGCTGGGCGTTCTCACGGTCGGCCTGTCCCCGGGATCCGACGTCGGGGCCGCGCTGCCCGGACTCGCCCAGGTCTGCGAGGCGCTCGGGCACGAGATCCTGGTGGCCGAGCGGGACACGGACCTGTACGTGCTGGCGCGGCGGGCGACGCGGCTCACCCTCGCGGCCGAGATGCAGTGGCAGCTCCTTCCCGGCCGCTCGTGCACCCGTCCCGAGTTCGCCCTCGGCGCCCATCTGGAACCCGCCTACGCGATCTTCGGGGACAACTACGACTGGTCGGTCTCGGCCGGCCGGCTGACCCTGACCGTCACCAACGGCATGGGGGAGGGCATCGAGGCCGCCCTGCTGACGAACCTGGCGATCAACGCGCTCCGCAACGCCCGCCGGGCCGGACTGGGCCTCGCGGACCAGGCCGCCCTGGCCGACCAGGCCGTGTACGCGCAGTACCGGGGCAGCGCCTTCGTGTCGGTGCTCCTCCTGTCCTTCGACCTCGCCACGGGCGAGGTGGAGGCCGTGGACGCGGGTTCGCCCCGTCTGTGGCGGCTGCGGGGCCATTCCGTCGAGTCCGTCTCCTTCGAGGCGCAGCTGCCCCTCGGCATGTTCGAGGACTCCCCCTACGTACCCGAGCGGTTCACCGTGCTCCCGGGGGACCGTCTGCTCTTCGGCAGCGACGGGGTGTACGCCGCCGTCTCGCCCGAGGGGGAGAGCTACGGGGAGCGGGCGCTGGCCCGCGCGCTCAGCGGGACACGGCTGCTTCCGCCCACGCACGTGCCGCAGGCGGTGCTGCGCGAGCTCGCCGCGTACCACGGCGACACCCCGCTGGAGGACGACGCCCTCGTGGTCTGCCTCGACTGGTACGGGACCCCGTCAACAGTTGCCGTGTGACAACTGTATCCTTGGGGCAACACCTGGCTCGTGCCCGGTTGAACGCATCAAGGATGACCGGAGGGTGGCAGTGGGGACATGGAGTGTGCGGCCGGCCGACGCCGGCGGCGCGCGGAGGTCAGGCCGAACTGACGTCCTTCAGCGGCCTGTCAGGGCGTGACGAGCCCGCCGGCGCGCCCTCTCCCAGTGCCTCCTGGAACCCGGTGAGTCCCCGCAGCAGCGCCTTGCGGCTCGTCGGCGACATGGCGGCGACGACCGCGAGCAGAGCCTCCTCGCGCTGGGCCCGCAGATCCCGCAGGTACGCCTTGCCGTGGACGGTCAGGTGCAGCTCCAGCTGCCTCCGGCTCACGGAGCTGGGCAGCCGCTGGACGAAACCCAGCGCCTCCAACCGGTCGCACATGCGGCTCACCGAAGGCGGCGCGGACCCGAGCAGGTCGCCCAGCGTGCGGAGGCTGATCCCCTCCTCGCGGTCCAGGCTGTACAGCACGCGCAGCTGACTCGCCGACACCGGTGTCGGCGACACCATGTCCCGACCGCGCTCCCACAGCACCTCCAGGAGCTCGATGAGCTCCCGGGCGGCCTGAGTCGTCTGCTGCCGCTCCCGCTGGGACGGGGCGGGGTTGGTGTTCATGCCTGCCGACACTCCTCGGGCGTCCGGGGCCGAGGACGTCGGCCTTCCGACGGACCGGTCATCTCCACATCTCTCCAGAAGGCGGTACGGATTCGGTGGATCGACACGTGACAGTGGAAAGCGCACTGCGCGGGGCGGCACCACACCTCCTCCTGGACTCCCTCCGTACCAGTCTCGCGCAGCAGTACGCCGCGTCCTGTGCCGACCTGCTGCTCATCGACTACGGCTTCACGTCGCTGCGCCCCGTGCGGCCCGCGCAGACACCTGCCGGGGTGCGGCACGTGCCCGTGGACACAGGGCCCGTCGGTCGCGTCTTCCGCACGCAGCAACCATATCTTTTCCGTGATGACGGGCCCACGGCGACCGTTTGCCTTCCCGTCACGGTCCGCGGCGACCGGCTCGGCGTCCTCGTGGTCCTGCTGCCCCCGGACCGTGCCGGCGCGCAGACCGTCGAGAGCCTCGGCCGCGTCGCCGAGACCCTCGGACACGCCCTGCGCGTCGCCGACCGCCACACCGACCTGTACCGCAGCACCCGCAGGACGCGCGCCCTCACCATCGCCGGGGAGATGCAGTGGGACACCCTGCCGGGCCGGGCCTGCACCGGGCCGGCGTTCGACCTGCACGCCTACTGGGAGCCCGCCTACACCTCGGGAGGACACCTCCTGGACTGGAGCGTGACCGAGGACGAGCTGCTGCTGGTCGTCGCCGACGCCGCCGGCCCCGGCACCCCGGCCGCCCTGGTCAGCACCCTCGCCCTGAACGCGATCCGCAACGCCCGGCGGGCCGGACTCGACCTGGTGGGACAGGCCAGCCTCACCGACCAGGCGCTCTACGGCCAGTACCGGGGGAAGAGCCCGCTCGCCGCCCTCCTGCTGCGCCTCGACCTGGCCACCGGCGGGGCCGAGGCCGTCGACGCCGGGTCGCCGACGCTCTGGCGGACGCGCGGAACCACGACCGAGCGCATCGAACTGGACCGTCAACTGCCCCTCGGCATGTTCGAGGACACCGTCTACGCCACGCAGCGCCTGCGCCTCCTGCCCGGCGACCGGCTCGTCTTCACCGCCTGCGACCCGGGCGATCCCCCGCACGGCGGGGAGAACGGGGCACTGGACGGCCCCGTCGCCCGCGCCCTGGCGCAGACCGGCCGTCTGAGCTGCGCGGACGTCCCCAGCGCCGTCGTCCGGGCGCTGCGGGAGACCCCCCGCGACGTACCGGACGCCGTCCTCGTCGTCTGTCTCGACTGGCACGGACCCGAGGCCGGACGATCCGGTACGGCGACGGACGGGGACGGCAGCCCGCTCCCGCCCCCCTCCCCCTGACACGACGGCGGTGGACGTGATCCCCGATACGGGCGGTGTGGAAACCGTGAAGAGGGGAAAGGCGGAGTACAAGGTGCCCAGCGCGCCCGCCCATCCGTACGAGGGGAGTGCCAGGGCCATGACGGACGCCATCACCGCGGAGCGTGCGGTATCGGAGCCCCTGCTGTCCGCGAGTGTCGTGTTCGACAACGCCGCCGACGGCGGAGCGATCGGGTCCGCCCGCGCCTTCACCGCCGACTTCCTCGCGGCCGCGCCGGCCGTCCGGCGGGAACCGGTGGCGCAGGAACGTATCGACCTGGCGAAGCTGGTGGTCAGCGAGCTGGTGACCAACGCGGTCCGGCACACGTCCGGACCCTGCCGACTCCTCCTCGAGCTGCGTCAGGACGCCTTGGAGATCTCGGTGTTCGACCGCGCGGCGGCCGCCCCCGTACCCCGCGGCCACGACCCCCGCCGGATCGGACAGCACGGCGTGGAGATCGTCGTCGCCGTCTGCGAGAGCGTGCGCGTGGAGCCGGAGCCGGACGGCAAGCGGGTCCGGGCACGCCTCTCCCTCCTGCCGGCGGACGCCGGGGCGGGAACCTGACGGCCGGTACGCCCGCACGGCGCACCGGCCCCGACGGAGCCGGCCCGGCCGGAAGCCCACGGGGACGCCGGACCGGCCGGAGGCAGCCCTCGGGGACGCCGGCCGGACCTCAGCGCCGCTCACCGGACGTGCGGCGCGACCGCCGCCGGAGAGAACGGCGCTCGCTCTCGGTGAGGCCGCCCCACACGCCCGTCACCTGACGGGAGTCGTCCATGGCCCAGCGCAGGCACTCCGCTCGCACCGGACAGCGCCGACAGACCTCCTTGGCCTCGTCGGCCTGGACGACGGCGGAGGGGCCCACCCCCACGGGGAAGAACAGGTCGGGGTCCGCCTCGCGGCAGGCCGCCTCCGCCCGCCAGTCGTCCATGTGGCCCTCCCGGGTGTCCATGTGATCCTCCTGGTGAATGCGTCGGTACTCGTCTCCGTTCGCCTCACCGCCCGTCCGCGGCCGAAACCGCCCGCCGGCGATTCGTCCGGCACGGACAGGGCATCCGGAGGTCGACCGAGAGGAGCGAGTCGACATGAGCACAGCGAAGGCCCACGTGCCCGGGACGGGGAGAGCGGTCCGCGACAAGGCCGTACGTGCGGGTGCCCGGGCCGGTTTCGCGGCGCGGGGCGCGCTGTACCTGCTCGTCGGAGCACTGGCCGTACGCATCGGGCTGACGGGGACGAACGAACAGGCCGACCGGGGAGGAGCCGTCGCACACATCGCGGCCACCCCGTTCGGTGCCGTCCTCCTCTGGGCCCTGGGCATCGGCCTCGCGGGAATGGCGGCATGGCGCCTGTCGGAGGCGACCCTCGGAGGGGCCGGCCCCAAGGGGAACAAGGCGCACCGACGCGCCCTGTCCGCCGGCCGCTGCGTCTTCTACGCCGTCTCCGCCTTCCTCGTCCTCTCCTTCGCGACGGGGGAGCGGGGGAGCGGCGAGGGCTCGACCGACCGGCAGAGCCGGGACCTCACCGCCCGTCTGCTCGAACTCCCGGGCGGCCGCTGGTGGGTCGGCGCGGTCGCCGTCGGCATTCTGGTGACCGGGCTGTGGATCGCGGGCAGGGCGGTCCTGCGGAAGTACCGGGACGACCTGGAATGGGGGAGCCTGACGCCGTACAAGCGCCGCTTCATGGACGTGACCGGCGTGGCCGGCGGCATCGGGCGCGGCCTCGTCTTCGCCGCGCTCGGACTCTCCGGCGTGCGGGCGGCGACGGCGTTCGACCCGAACCGGGCCAAGGGCATGGACGACACGATCCGTTCGTTCGCGCAGACCCCGGCGGGCCCCTGGCTACTGCTCGCCGTGGCCGTCGGCCTCGTGCTCTTCGGAGTCTTCTCCTTCGGCCAGGCGAAGTGGCGCAGGCTCTGAGCCCGCCCCGTCTCGTACGAGAGCCCCGCGTCCCGGCCCCGCGGGGCACGGAGGAGCACCACACCGGCGAGGCCCTCAGGAAGGCCGGCCGGGCGAGGACGGCCGGAAGCAGGCGGTGACGTCCTTGCCCCGGGGGCAGGGACGGGCCTGCCAGTCGTCGGCGAGGGCGTCGATCAGGAGCAGGCCGCGCCCGCCGAGGGCGCCGTCGTCGGGGCGGCGCTGCTCAGGCACATGGGACGACGAGTCGTGCACGGTCACGTGCAGACACTCCTCGTCCCACGTCAGGATGAGCTGGGCGTCGCTGTGGGCGTGGACGTGGGCGTTGGTGACCAGCTCGGAGACGGCCAGCACGACGGAGTCCACCAGGTCCGGCGCCGTACGGTCCCAGCCGAGGGCCACCAGGTGCTCACGCGTCCAGTCCCGCGCCGTCTTCACGCCGCTGCTGACGGGCAGCGTCCGCGCCCATCCGACGGCTTTCAATGAGGGATCCCGCGCCATGTCTCTCCTCCGCTCGGCTGCGCTGCACGTTCCGTCTGCCCTCCCCCCGGCGCAAGAACCCGGAAGCCGGCGATCCGGCCCGGTTCGGGCGCGACCCGGGCCGGCCGCAACGGGGCGAGTGACGGCAGCCGCTGACGGTCCCTCACCCCCGGCACGCACATCCCGGAAAAAAGATCGGCATGGACTCGCGTCGTCCGGGTAGGCGAGCTGCCATCGGGCCACGAATCCGGGTTCGGGACGAGGACGAGAGGGGAATGGTGTGACGGTCACCACGATGTCGACCACGGGCGTTCAGGTCGGGACGGGGGCACTGCCGGCGGTCCCGGACCCGCTGGCGGTCGCGCCGAAGGACGCGCGCGCCCTGTCGAAGGTCTTCTTCCAGCAGCTCGCGGTGCTGGAGGAGGGGACCCACGAGTACCAGTACGCGCGCAACACCCTCATCGAGATGAACATGAGCCTGGTCCGCTACGCGGCCGGGCGGTTCCGTCATCGCGCGGACGAGATGGAGGACATCGTCCAGGTCGGCATGATCGGCCTGATCAAGGCGATCGACCGCTTCGAGCTCTCCCGGGAGGTCGAGTTCACCACCTTCGCCGTCCCCTACATCGTCGGGGAGATCAAGAGGTTCTTCCGGGACACCTCCTGGGCGGTCCACGTGCCCCGCCGCCTGCAGGAGGCCCGTGTGGAGCTGGCCAAGGCGACCGAAGAACTGAGCACGCGCCTGGGCCGGATGCCGACGGTCAAGGAACTGGCCGAGCTGATGAGCCTCACGGAGGAAGAGGTCGTCGAGGCGCGGCTGGCCTCCAACGGCTACAACTCCTCCTCGCTCGACGCCGCGCTGAACGGCGAGGACGAGAGCGGGGACGCGTCCCTGGCCGACTACATCGGCAGCGAGGACCCCGCCATGGAGCTGGTGGAGGACTTCCACGCCCTCGCCCCGCTCCTCGAGGACCTCGACGAGCGCGACCGTCGGATCATCCACCTGCGGTTCGTCGAGGAACTCACCCAGGCCCAGATCGGGGAGCGACTGGGCTGCTCCCAGATGCACGTCTCCCGCCTGCTCTCGCGCACGCTGAACCGCCTGCGTGAGGGCATGCTCGCCGACAGCAGCTGATCCGACGGCCCGCCGGAACCGGCCCGACGCCTGGGGAACTCGCCCCGGGCCGGGCCGGTCACGCCCTTCCGACCCGACCCCCTTCAGGAGCGAAGGGGGTCAGTGCTCACAGTCAGTGCTCGCAGTCAGTGCTCACAGAGGGAGAATTCCCGCTCGTAGAGCTGCTCGTTGTGTTCGTCGACGAAGAACTTGCGTTCCCGCATGAGCTGTTCGCGGTACTCCCTGGCCTGCTCGAGCGTCATGGTCGAGGTGTCGGACCACGGCTGTTGCGGCGGCACGTCGGAGGTCGAGACGATCTCCTCCGACGGGTCGACCAGGAAGAACGCGAGGATCTTGCGATGTCCCGGGCGAGTGGGGTCCTCGAGGCGGAACGAGCCGACGCGGTGTTGCAGGATGTTCGGGAACGCCAGGCAGCGGCCCGCCGGGGTCGCTGCCGACCCCAGCACCTGGTTCAGCGCGTCCTCGTCCTCCAGGCCGTAGACCTCACGCAGACCGTCGTCGTCGTTCTGCTCGTAGTCCGGGTCGTCGAGCGCCGCCCGGAAACTCAGCCGGCTTTCGGTGATGTTCTCGCTGTCCCAGTAGTAGATGCCGGTCGAGACGATCCGCTCGTTCAGCATCCCCTCGACATGCCACGAACCACCGGCGTACTCGGGCTTCTCCGGGGTGAGATGAATGGTGGCGAGCTTGACGATGACCTGGAGACGGCGGCCGCGCAGGTCGACCCGGGCGGATTCCTCGGGCGCCTCGGGCGGGGTGAAGACCGGGGCGTCCGGGACGACCGGGCGACGGGTTTCCCACCAGTCGTCGTGGGCCTGCTCCCACGCACGGCGGGCTTCGTAGTAGGCCTCGTCGTCACTGTAGGAGGGCCTGCTCGGACACACCGGCTCCGAGTCGTACCACCCGTAAGGATCGGCCTCGATCCGCAGGGGCCGCGGATGGCGCAGATCGGTGAGCACGTTCTCCAGCAGCGGGCGCATGCGCGCGAACAAGTCCGGCAGCACGGAGGCGAGTTCGTGATGAGCCTCGGGGTGGACGTTGTTGACGTACGAACGGAAGGCGACCTCGCCGTCGTCACGGACGTCGACGTCCGTGGGCAGCCACTGGAACTTCTCCGAGAACTCGTACTTCGAGTAGTGGTTCGTCGGGTTCCGCCAAGCCCGCTCGGGCGCGCCGCTCACCTCTCTCACCAGGCAGAACAGCGAGGGATGAACCAGATCCAGTACCTGGCCGTCGGATCCGGGATGCCAGTCCTTCTCTGCTTCGGGGACCTCCTCCAGAACCCGGACCGCCTCGCGCAGCCGGGACCTGAGCTTGTCGTCGACCAGCGTGTCCGACTGCCACACCCCGTCGACGGCGGACACCTCGACGCCGGTCCGCCCGTCCCGCAGCGCGGCGTAATGCGCGAGCTCGGCGAGCACGTAGCGAACCTGCGCTTCGGTGAGGCCCTGGGCGACCGCTTCTCGCGTCCACCTGGCGACGATGTCGGCATCGTTCATCTTGTCGAACCATCCCGGCTTCGCCCGAATGTGTGAGCTGCACTGCATCATCTGAAGTTCCCGCAGTGTTCGGGGCGTTGCGAACGATATGGAACGGGAAGCATGAAAAGGCAGCGGGAAGGCGGACAGGCCGGTCAATTCTCTTGGTCCTCACAGTCGGTGCGCGGTGGCGGGAAGGATACTTCAGTGGACTGACACCACAGCCGTGCCGCAGACTTCCCGGGTGATCGTTCTGCAGCCCGTCCTGGAGGTCCGCCCCTCCGACGGCTTCACCCTCTGGCCAGTCGCCGAGTCCGCGCCGTACGGCTTCCTGCCGCTCAGCGGCACGCTCGGTCCTGCCGAGGTCGGCACAGCGGTGATGCGCATCGCCGACTGCAACGACATCGACCCCGAGAACGACGGCCGCCCACCACGGCCCGCCGACCCGCTCGGGAGCTTCCCGCACCGGTGATGCCGCCGAACCCGTAGGGCTACGTGACGGTGCACCATCCCGGGTTCATCGACATATGAGGACCCGCGCGTCGGGGGTGCCCGCCCCGTCCACGTTCGTCATGTCCTTCTCGCAATGTCGGGGTCGAGACGTTCAGAGGGGAACGACGGTCGTCTCGGTCGCCTTCACGCTGGTCCAGACGGACACGCCGTCGGCGAGGCCGAGTTCGGCCGCGGCCTGGGGGGTGATCTCGGCGACGAGGTCGGGGGCTTCGTCGGAGGTGACCAGAACGCGGAGGCGGCTGCCGCTGGTGGTGATCTCGCGTACGGTGCCGGACCAGACGTTACGGGGGCTGCCGGCCGGCTTCGCGCGGTGGACCGACACCGCCTCGGGCGCGATGACGGCCACGGCCTCGGTGCCGGGCGTCAGCGGGTCGGCGGTCACCAGAGTGCCGCCGCCGTCGAGCGCGAGGCCTTCCGCGGTGGTGGTGCCGGGCCAGGCGTTGCGGCCCAGCATCCGGGCGACCCAGGGGGAGCGGGGGTGGCGGGTGACTTCGGCGGGGCTGTCGTCCTGCAGGGCGCGCCCTCCGTCGAGGACGAGGACGCGGTCGGCGAGGGAGACGGCCTCGACGGGGTCGTGGGTGACGATCAGGCAGACACCACCGAAGCCGGCGAGGTGGGTGCGCAGGGTGTGGCGGACGTGGGCGCGGGTGGTCTGGTCGAGGGCGGCGAGTGGTTCGTCCAGGACGAGGAGGCGGGGGCGGGCGGCCAGTGCTCGGGCCAGGGCGACGCGTTGGGCCTGGCCGCCGGAGAGCTGGGTCGGTCGGCGGTGGGCGAGGTGGCCGACGCCGAGGCGGTCGAGCCAGGTCTGGGCCTCCCGTCGTGCCTCGGCGCGCGGGACGCCCTGGGAGCGGAGGCCGTAGGCGGTGTTGGTGAGGGCCGTCAGGTGGGGGAAGAGGGCGCCGTCCTGCGGTACCCAGGCGACCCGGCGGCGGTGCGGGGGCAGGGCGGTGACGTCGACGGCGCCGAGGGTGAGGTGGGCGTGGGCGCGGGGGGTGAGGCCGAGCAGGGCGCGCAGGAGGGTGGTTTTTCCGGCGCCGTTGGGGCCGACGACGGCGATGGTGGTGCCGGGTGCGGCGTCCAGGGTGAGGCGGGCGAAGCCGGTGACCTCGGCGTGCAGCGGCCAGCGTTCGCCGGACTCGTTCGCCTCGGGGGCGAGGGGCGTGGGAGTGCCCTCGGAGTCGGGCCCGGGTGCGGCGTCGGGGGCGGGCCGGGGCTTCCGGTCGGTCGGGGTGCCGGTCCACCGTCCGCGCAGGGCGACGAGGACGGCCATGGCGATGGCGAGCAGCAGCAGCGAGACGGAGGTCGCGGCTTCCGGTTCGTCCTGGAGGAGCAGGTAGACCTGGAGGGGGAGGGTCTGGGTGGTGCCGGGCAGGTTGCCGGCGAAGGTGATCGTGGCGCCGAACTCGCCCAGCGCCCGTGCCCAGGTCAGGGCGGCGCCGGCGAGGACGCCGGGCGCGACCATGGGCAGCGTGACGGTGAAGAAGACCCGGACCGGCGAGGCACCGAGGGAGGCCGCGGTCTCCTCGTAGCGCGGCCGGAGTCCGCCGAGCGCGCCCTCCAGGCTGATGACCAGGAACGGCATGGCCACGAACGTGGCCGCGAGCACGGCTCCGGAGGTGTGGAACGGCAGCGTGATGCCGAACGTCGACTCCAGCCACGGCCCGAGGAGCCCGCGCCGCCCGAAGGCGAGCAGCAGCGCCACGCCGCCGACGGTGGGCGGCAGCACCATCGGCAGCAGCACCAGCGAGCGGACAAGCGCCTTGCCGGGGAAGGAGACCCGGGCCAGCAGCCAGGCCAGCGGGACGCCGAGCAGCAGCGACAGGCCGAGCGCCCAGAAGGAGACGAGCAGCGAGAGCTTCAGCGCCTGGACCGTGCCCGGTGAGCTCAGATGGCCGGCGAGCTCGCTCCACTCGGTCCGCGCCAGGATGCCGAGCAGCGGGAGGGTCAGGAACGCCACGGCCGCCAGCGCGGGCAGCGCCAGCAGGAGGGGCGGACGGGCGCCGGAGGTCCGTACGCCTGCTCGTTTCATCGATGATCCCGAAGACAAGAAGCACCTCAAGACAAGAGGAGGAGGGGCTGCCCGTCCCCCCGGCACGGGCAGCCCCTCGCGATCTGTGCGATCCCGGACGGTTACGGCTTCTGGAAGCCGGCCTCCTGAAGGATCTTCTGGCCCTCCGGGGAGGAGAGCCAGGCGACGAACGCGGCGGCGGCCTCGGCGTTCTTCGAGTCCTTGAGCGTAGCGGCCGGGTACTTGGCGATCGCGTTCTGCGCGTCGGGGATCTCGACGGCGTCGACCTTGCCCTTCGCGCTCTCGGCGTCGGTCTTGTAGACGAGTCCGGCGTCGGCCTCACCGAGTTCGACCTTGCTGAGCACCGCGCGGACGTTCGGCTCCTGGGAGACCGGCTGCACGGTGATCTTCTGGGCGTCGAGGATCTTCTTGCTGTACTTGCCGGCCGGCACCTCGGGGGCGGCGAGGACGACCTTGAGCTTGGTGTCCGCGAGGTCCTTCAGCTCGTCGATCTTGAAGGGGTTGCCCTTGCCGGTGGCGATGACGAGCCGGTTCTTCGCGATGACCGCCGGGGTGCCGGTGTCGGCCTTGACCTTGTCCATGCTCTTGGTGTCGGCGGTGACCAGGACGTCGGCGGGCGAGCCCTGGGCGACCTGGGCGACGAGCTCCTGCGAGCCGGCGAAGGAGAAGGTGAGCTTCGTGCCCGGGTGCGCCTTCTCGTAGGCGGCGCCGGCCGTCTTGAACACGTCCGTCAGGGACGCGGCCGCGAGGACGGTCAGGTTCGCCTGCGGTGCGGAGCCCGCGCCGGAGCCCGCCGAGCCGCCGGTGTCCTTCTTGCTGTCGTCGCTCGACGAGCAGGCCGCGAGCGGCACCAGCAGAGCGGCGGTGAGGACGGCGGCAGTGGCACGACGTCCGGCAGGGGTGAGAGCGAGGGACATGAGGTCTGGTCTCCTGGGGACGAACGGAAGGTGCGGTGGGAGGCCGGCCGCGCCGACGGCCGAAGTTCCTGCGGTACTGCGTGAGGGATGTCAGGTGCGGTCGATGTGCACGCTGGTCGACTTCACGCGGGCGGTGGCCTGCATGCCGACTTCCAGTCCCAGCTCCTCCACGGCCTCGCGGGTGAGGAGGGAGACCAGACGGTGCGGCCCGGCCTGGACGGTGACCTGGGCCGCGATGTCACCGAGCCTGATCTCCGTGACGATGCCCGGGAACGCGTTGCGTGCCGTCGTGTACGCCACGTCCTCGTCGTCGCCCTGGGCGATCTCCACGGAGAACGCGGCGAGCGACGTGCCGTCGATGACGCGCCGGCCGCTCTCGTCGCGGTGGGTGGCGACCCGGCCCGCGTCGGCCCAGCGCCGCGCGGTGTCCGGGCTGACGCCCAGCAGACGAGCGGCCTGCCCGATGGTGTAGGACTGCATATGCGACACCGTAGGGCTCCCTGGCTCTCATCTGCAACAAACACGTAGGACCCTCCATCGCGAATGAGAGGCGGCTTGGAGGAAGGGACAAGCAGAGCTGCCCGGCGGTCTCAGCCCTCGGACGAAGGGGTGCCGGGAAGCCGATGGGTGCCGATCCAGATCCCGGTGACCGCGTTGACGTGAGGACGGGGGTGGCGCAGCGGACGCCATGCCGCCCCCGTCCGTCGTACGGGCTCGATCCAGCCGTTCCCACGCACAGGTCGAGGGCCGAGCGGTCCTCGCAGGCCGTGGCGGGCGCCGCCTCGACATCACAAGGGGAGGAAGGGAAACGTCTGCGTGTGGGCAGCGCGTCGAGTCGTCTTCGGCCACCGGTCAGTTCCCGCTGGAGTCAGTGGCTTTCCTCACCTGTTAGGTCGGTTTGGGTGAGATGGGTGGCCGGACAGCATCGACGGGCCGGAACGACCGGGAAACACGAAGACCGAAGGGGCGAGGTGACCCACATGCCCGACACGACTCCCGGCCCGCTCGCGACGACTTCTCCACGCCGCGCGGGCGGACCGCCCGCCGAGTTCCCGGAAACAGGCGGGAACCGTGGGCCACGGCTGCCCGACCCCTCTCATACCGTCACTCCAGGAACAGGAGCACCGTATGAACCGCAGGGCATTACTCCGCGCCACCACGGCCCTCGGCGCCACGGGCGCGCTGGCCGCCACGGCGGCCTCTCCCGCCTCCGGGGCCGCCCCGGACCCGACCCGCCCGCTGCGCGTCCACATCGCGATGTTCGACGGCGTCGAGGAACTCGACTTCGCCGCCCCGTACGAGGTCTTCTCCGGCGCCGGGTTCTTCACCCCGCGCCCGGTCGAGGTCCGCTACGTCTCCGCCACCGGCGCCCGTACCGTCACCGCGGCCTACGGCACGGTCGTCCGCGGCATTCGCCCCTGGGCCCCCGAGGGGGCGGACCTGCTCGTCGTCCCGGGCGGCGGCTACGCCCGCCGTGACAGCCCCGGCGTCCGGGCCGAGATCGACCGCGGCACGCTGCCCCGCGCGCTCGCGGCTGCCGTCCGGCCCGGGCTCACGGTCAGCGCCCTGTGCACCGGCGTCATGCTCCTCTCGGCCGCCGGGCTCACCGAGGGCCGTTCGTGCACCACCCACCACAAGGCCAGGCCCGACCTCACCCAGCAGGGCGGCCTGCTGAAGAACGCCCGCGTCGTCGACGACGGCGACCTCGTCACCGCCGGCGGCATCACCTCCGGCCTCGAACTCGCGCTCTGGCTGGTCCGCCGCGAACTGGGCGCGGACACGGCGACGAACCTGGAGGAGATGCTGGAGTACGAGGCCCGGGGCACCGTCTGGAGCTCACGCCCGGGCCGCTGAGGCGGGCCCGGCCGCGCCCACCGGGCCTGGTCGGCACGGCTTCCCCTCCGCCGATGAGTTCACCGTCCCCGAACGGTCCACCCGCTGACACGACCGTTCTCGACAGGAGTGCCATGTCCACCATCCAGCCGGTGATCCTCACTGCCGACCCGGACGTCCTGCTCGGCTTCTACACGAAACTGTTCGGTGCCGAGGAGATCTCCCGGGTGCCGGAGGAAGGCCCGGTCTTCTCCCTCGGCCTGCGCATCGGCGACACCGACCTCGGGCTGGTGGCCAAGGCGGACCCGGGGGAGCGGGAGGCGCCGCGGATCCTGCTCAGCATCGGTGTCGACGACGTCGACGAGACGCTCGGCCGGGTGGCGGCACTGGGAGGCTCGGTCCGTGGTGGCGCCAACGACATGCCGTGGGGACAGCGCGTCGCCCACATCCAGGACCCCGACGGCAACCCGGTGAACCTCACCCAGCCGATCCGGGCCCGGTGACGCCGTAGCCCACCGCTCGGCACGGCCGGCCACCGTGCCGGGCGCGGCGCCGCGGTCAGGGGTGGCGCATGGCGTCGGTGAGGCGGTCGGCCGCGTCGACGGCGGCCTTCGCGAGCCGGGCGCCAGGGTGACGGGTGAGGCGTCGGATCGGGCCGGTGACCGTGATGGCGGCCACGACACGATGGGCCGGGTCGCGCACCGGCGCCGAGACGGAGGCCATCCCGGGTTCGCGTTCACCGATCGACTGGGCCCAGCCCCGGCGCCGTACGCCACTGAGGGCGGTGGCCGTGAAGCGAGCCCCCTGCAGGCCGTGGTAGTAGCGCTCGGGGTCCTCCCAGGCGAGCAGGACCTGGGCGGCCGAGCCCACCTTCATGGGGAGTGCGGAGCCGACGGGCACGATGTCGCGCAGGCCGACGGCCCGTTCGGCGGCGGCGACGCAGACGCGCACCTCACCCTGGCGGCGGTAGAGCTGCGTGCTCTCGCCGGTGGTGTCCCGGAGCGAGGTGAGGACCGGGCCGGCCGCGGCCAGCAGGCAGTCCTCGCCCGCCACGGCCGAGAGTTCGGCGAGTCGAGGGCCGAGGACGAAGCGGCCCCGCAGGTCCCTGGCGACCATGCGGTGGCGTTCGAGCGCGGTGGCGAGTCGGTGGGCCGTGGGCCGCGCCAGGCCGGTGGCGGCGACCAGCTCCGCCAGAGTGGCCGGGCCCGACGCCAGCGCACCGAGGATCACCGCGGCCTTGTCGAGGACACCAACGCCACTGGAAATGTCGGATACGTTCACGAAAAGGGGTACTCCAGTCTCGTCCGCGAGCCATGGTTCGCGGAGACCTCGCCCGGGGGAGGGCAGGGGTGGTCAGCGGGAAAGGGCCGAAGCGGTCGGCCGATGCGCCGCGGTGGTCACGAGACGGGTACGGGGAAAGCCCGGCGTGGACAGAGCCTGGGCGGAAGGCAGCACAGAGAGCACCGTGTCTCCTCATCTTTTCCCGCGCCACGTTGGCGCGGGCCGGAGTTGGCACTGATCCCGACGGCGCGGCGCGAACATGGAACGCCGAGTCGACCGGGGAGTTGCCGGGGCTTCGTAGGGCCGGTCCCTCCACCCCTCTGGATGATTCGCGAGGAACCATACAAGACTCCCGGGGCGACCTGCCAACGGCTTTCGGCCACGCGGCCGGCAGAGCACGCCCTCGCGGCAGGGGCGAGGGCCACCTCCGTCCCGCCCGCCTCCGTCCCGCCCGCACAAGGCCCGTCATCACCCTCGGGCCGTGTCGCTGCCGCGGCGATCGCGCGGCAGCCCACAGCATGGACGGGCGGTCACAGGGCTGGTGTGCCGCTCGTCGGTGGCCGGGTCCGCCGGCAGGACCGGTCTGCGAGCTTTGGAGAAGGTGTTGACGAGGACGCCGCCCCGACGAGCCCCCGGGTCCGTCGCCTTCCCGTTGCTGAGCATGCGGTGGGAGCGGCTCGCGATGGTGCACTGGAGGTACGAGGCCGAGGCCGTTCAGCGCCTGCTTCCCAGGGGCTTGCTCGTGGATCGGTTCGAGGGCCGGGCCTGGGTCAGTCTGACGCCGTTCATGATGTCGTCCGTCCGCGGGCTGGGGGTCGTGCCGCTGCCTCCCGCTGCCTTTCCCGAGACGAACCTGCGGACGTACGTGCGGCTGCCCGACGGACGCAGCGGGCTGTGGTTCTTCTCCCTCGACGTCACCGCGCCCTACCTGCTGGCCGGGCAGGCGCTCGGGGTGCGTTACCGGCCGGCGGACCTGACGGTGCGGGAGCGCGGCGCCGACACGTTCTACGGCGGCCGGCGTCGGGGCGCGGAGGGCGTCGGATACCGGCTGGGGGTCCGTGCGGGCGCGCCGGTCGAGGAGATGTCGCCCCTCGACGACTGGCTCACTTCGAGGTGGGCCGCCTTCTCGCGGCGCGCGGGCCTCCTGTGGCTCACCCCGGTGGACCACGAGCCCTGGACGCTGAGGCGGGGGACGGTCGGGGAGTTGGAGCAGACGCTCACCCGGAGCGCGGGTCTTCCCGATCCGGAACCCCCGCCGCTGGTGCACGTGTCCCCGGGGGTCGGTCCCGTTCTCCTCGGCCCTCCTCGGCCGGTGCTCCGACGGTGACGGTCAGGCGAGCAGGTTCACGGCGCCCTGGAACAGGCCGGGGAACCGGGCAGCCGTCGGCATGATCAGGGGAGCCAGCGGTGGCTGGTTCCGGACCCAGAGCAGGGACCTCGTCAGCAGGCGGTAACTGCGGGACAGACGCCACCAGGCCTGTTCGTACGCCTGCGGGCGGCCCTCGCGAAGACAGCGCACGAGGGTGTCCGCCGCCGTCAGGGCGAGGGTGAGGCCCTCGCCGGTCAGCGCGTCGACGTACCCGGCGGCGTCGCCGACGAACAGCACCCGGCCGGCCACCCGGGAACGGGCCTGCTGGCGGAGCGGCCCGGCGCCCCTGACCGGCGTCCGGTCGGCGGTGCGCAGACGGGCGGCCAAGTGGGGGAAACGGGTCAGCTGTTCGTCGAAGGGCAGTTGGCGTGAGGTGAGGATGGCGACGCCGACCTGCCCCGGTCCGAGCGGGGTGACGTACGCCTCGCAGTCGGTGGACCAGTGCACCTCGACCAGGTCGGTCCAGGGCTCGACGGCGTAGTGGCGCCGCAGTCCGTACCGGGGCGTGTGCCGCCGGGCGGCGGACGGCCGTACGGTCAGGCCGAGCGCGCGCCGGGTGGGGGAGTGCAGTCCGTCGGCCGCCACGAGATAGCGGGCGGTGATCCCGTCGGCGGTCACGTACGCCTCGGACTGGGTCACTTGGCGGACGCGGTGCGGGACGACCGGAACGCCGAGCCGGGCGGCCCGGGCGGCGAGCGCCTCGTGCAGCACGGTCCGGCGTACGCCGAGTCCGGACCCGGTGCGGAACCGGGCTTCGGCGCTCCGGTCGCCGGCGGCGTCGACATAGCGGATGCCTCGAAGGCACGGGCCGGGCACATGCACGTCGAGGGCCCTCAAGGCGTGCACCGCCGAGGGCATCAGTCCCTCTCCGCAGGCCTTGTCGATCGGCGCCGGCCGCGGCTCGGCGACCATGACGTCGAAGCCCCGTCGCGCTCCGTGGATCGCGGTGGCCAGACCCGCCGGACCGCCGCCGACGACGAGGAGGTCGATCACGACGCGGCACCGGTGGAGGAGAGGGCGTGCGAAGGCGCCAACGCGGTGTTCTCGCAGCGGATGCGGACGGTGAGCAGGGCCGCGTTCAGGAGCGAGAAGCCCAGGGCGGTCACCCAGGCGGTGTGCACCAGGGGCAGGGCCGCGCCCTCGACGACGACCGCGACGTAGTTGGGGTGCCGGAGACGGCGGTAGGGGCCGGAGGCGACGAGCGGGAGACCGGGGACGATCAGCACCCGAGTGTGCCAGCGGGGCCCGAGCGTGCCGACGCACCACCATCGCAGCGCTTGGGCGGCCAGCGTGAGGGCGAGTGCGGGCCAGCCGAGCAGCGGCAGGAAGGGCCGGTCGGCCGCCCAGGGCTCGACGAGGCAGCCGAGGAGGAGCGCGGCGTGCAGGACGACCATGACCGGGTAGTGCCCGGCGCCGTACTCGCGGGCGCCTCGGGCCCGGCTCCAGGCGCCGTTGCGTCGCGCCACGGCGAGTTCCGCGAAGCGTTCGGCGATGACCAGCAGGACCAACACGGTGTACAGCGTCAGGGTCACGACAGCCTCACCAGGCCAGGAGGACGAGATCGGACGAGAAGCCGGGCCCGAAGGCGAGCATCAGGCCGATCGTGCCGGGCGGCGGCCGGTCGGCCTGGGTGTCCTTCAGGATCTGCAGCACCGACGCGGAGGACAGGTTGCCGTGGGCGGCCAGGGCGCGGCGGCTCGCCGCGAGGGCCGAGTCCGGCAGGCCGAGCTCCTCGGCGAGCGCGTCCAGGATCTTCGGGCCGCCGGGGTGGCAGATCCACGCCCCCACGTCCCCGGGTTTGAGGTCGTGCACGGCGAGGAAGGACTCGACCTCCTCGGCCACGTGCAACCGGACGAGTCCGGGGATTTCCGGCCCGAGGACCATGCGGAAGCCCCAGTCACCGACGTCCCACCCCAACAGGTGCTCGGTCCCGGGATACAGGCGGCTGCGTGCCGCCACCACGCTCGGCACGGATGACCCGGGCGGGCGTGAGGACGCGGGGGAGCGGTCACCGCCGACGGCCACGAGCGCGGCGGCTCCGTCCCCGAACAGGCCGCCCGCCACCAGGTTCGCCATCGACGTGTCGGCGCGCTGCAAGGTGAGCGAGCACAGTTCGGTGGAGAGGAGGAGCGCGGTGCCGCCCGGCCGGCCGTCGAGGAAGTCGTGGACGCGGGCCAGACCTGCGGCGCCCGCGGAGCATCCGAGCCCGAACAGGGGCGCGCGCCTGACGTCGGGCCGCAGACCGACCCGTGCCGCGAGGCGGGCTTCCAGGGAAGGCGTCGCGATGCCGGTCACGGTCGTCGAGACGACCAGGTCGACGTCCTCCGGGCGTACGTCGGCGTCGTGGAGGACCCGCGTGACGGCTTCGGCGCCCAAGGCGGTGGCCAGCTCGACGAAGAGACGGTTGGTCTCGCCGAAAGCGCCGAGATCGCGGTAACGGTCGAGGGGCAGGGCGAGATGACGGCTCTCCACGCCGGCCGCCGCGTGCAGCCGGCGCACGAGGGCCCTGTCGGATCCGGGCGGCAGGCCGGAGACGAGGTCTTCGGTGATCTCGTGCTGCATGTAGCGGTGCGGCGGGAAAGCCGTGCCCACCGCGAGGACGCGGGTCATTGCTCCAACATAGGGACGGTGAGGCGTCGACACCCTCAACCCGGAGGTCATGGGCGCGCCGTCGCCTAGCGTGGTGCGGTGCGCCCCACCACGGATGAAGGAACCCACCGCCTCGCCACCCCGGCCGTTCCCGGCCCGCCGCAACGCCCGTCCGTCGTCGGCTTGCTGAAGGCGAGTCACCCGGTGCCGGCGGCGGCGGTGACGGTCCTCGCGGCGCTGCTGGCCGCCGCGTCCGGGCTGGACTTCGCCTCAGGGGCCGGGGCGGTCGCCGCGGTCGCCGCGGGGCAGTTGTCGATCGGCTGGTGCAACGACCGGTGGGACCTGCGGCGTGACCGGGCTGCCGGACGCCGTGACAAGCCACTGGCCACGGGGGCCGCACGGCCGGGCACGGTGGCCACGGCGGCCTGCCTGGCCCTGCTGGTCTGCGTCCCGCTGTCCCTCGGCTGCGGGCTCCTGGCCGGCGCGGTGCACCTCGGCTGCGTCGCCGCCGGCTGGACGTACAACCTGTGGCTCAAACGGACGGTCCTCTCCTGGCTGCCGTACGCCGTCGCCTTCGGACTGCTGCCCGCGTTCCTGACTCTGGCTCTTCCGGGCCGCCCGTGGCCGCCCCTGTGGCTGACCGCCGCGGCGGCGCTCCTGGGGACCGGCGCCCACTTCGCCAACGTCCTGCCGGACATCGACGACGACCTCGCGGGCGGGGTGCGCGGGCTCCCGCAGAGAACGGGCCGGCGCGGGTCCATGGCGGCGGCCGCGATCCTGGCCCTCGCCTCCTGCGCGATGCTGACCGCGGGCCCGACGGGCCGGGTGTCCCCGACCGGGATGGGCCTGCTCGGCGTGACCCTCGCGCTCTGCGTCGTGGCGGTGGCCGGGCCGCCTGCCCTGATGCGCGGACGCGTGCCTTTCGTCGCGGTCATGGCCATGGCCGGCCTGGACGCCGTGCTCCTGGTGCTGGCCGGAAGCGCGCCGCCCGCCGGCCAGGCCTGGCCGTGACCGACGACGGCCGGCAGGCACGGTGGACGCAGGCGACAGGCTTCCCGCGCGCTCAGAGACTGGTGAGGATCTGCGGTGAGAGCACCTTGATCATGGTGTTGGTCCAGCGCATCTGCCGCAGCGTCCGCGGGTGGCAGTCGGAGGACAGGGTCAGGAGCCGGTCCTCCTTCGCCGCCTGGGCGTACTGGGCGAGCATTTCCCAGTACAGGGAGTTCCCGGCCGCCGCCAGGTGCAGGGAGCGCAGGTCGCGCAGGAGGAGAAGACCGGGCTCCGGCCGATGCCCCAGCAGTTCGGCGGTCTTCTCCCGCACCGCGGAGAGCAGGCCTTCGCCCGGCTTCTCCTCCGTGCCGCCCCTCAGGTCGAGCTCGTAGGCCCGGGCCGCGTCCGCGATGCGGTCGGCGTGCTCGTCGGACCAGCGGGCGAGATCGGTGGCGACGTGACGGACCTCGTGCTCCGTGCGATGGCGGTCCGCGACGGCGACGAGTTCCTTCTCCAGGTGGCGCTCGCCGTGATGGAGCGCCCGCAGGGTGAGGGTGATGCCGCTCATGGCCGTTCCTCCGTCGCGTAGGCCCGCGGCCCTCCACTGGTGGCCGGAACACCGTCCGGCGCGGACGGTGCGGAGGCGGTGTTGGTCGGGGCGGGAGCCGGCGTGCCGTCACCGCGTGCGACGCGTTCGACGCGGGCCGCGGCCGTCTTGAACAGGGGCTGCTTGGAGACCGGATCCCAGTCGGTGATCGTCGTCTCGTTGGCGGCCCGGCCTTCCGCCGGCGAGGCGGGGCCATGGCCTCCGGGGGTGTCCCAGTAGCCGTAGTGGAAGGGCACGAAGACGAGCCCGTCACGGATGTCGGTGATCCGGACGCGGGCCTGCAGCGACCCCCGCGCCGTGGCGATCCGGGCGAGGTCCCCCTCGCGGAGGTCCCACGTGGCGGCCTCGGCGGGGCTCAGCTCAGCCCACACCTCCGGGGCCGCGGCGTCGAGCTGCGGCACCCGGCCGGTCTTGGTGCGGGTGTGGAAGTGGTAGAGAGTGCGGCCGGTGGTCAGCTGGAGGGGGTACTCCTCGCTGGTGTCCTCGTGCGGCGGAAGGTACTCGGCGGCCTTGATGACCGCCTTGCCGTCGGGGTTGAGGGACCGGTACTCGACCACCTCCACGGACGCGCCGGTGACCAGGTCCTTGCCGTAGCTCTCGCAGACGTCGGGATGCGCCCAGCTGATGCCCTCGGTGTAGAGGCGCTCGGTGCCGTCGGGAGCGTCCTCGTTGCAGGGCCACTGGATGCCGCTGCCGCCCCGCAGCCTCTCGTACGTCAGACCCGTGTAGTCGCACGGCCGGCCGGCGCTGCAGCGTTTCCACGCCTCGAACGCCTCCTCGGGCGTGCTCCACTTGATCAACGGGCCGTCGTCGCGGTCGCGGAAGTCCATGCGCCGCGCGTAGTCCAGGAAGACGTCCAGGTCGGGGCGGCTCGCCCCGGGCGGCTCCACCGCCTTCTCCGAGAGGTGGACGGTGCGGTCGGCGTTGGTGAACGTGCCGGTCTTCTCGCCCCACGTCGCGGCCGGCAGGACCACGTCGGCCAGCTGCGCGGTCTCCGTGAGGAAGAGGTCCTGGACGACGGTGAAGAGACGCTCCTGTCCGAGGATGCCGCGGATGCGGGCGAGCTCCGGCAGGGACACGGCCGGGTTGGTGCCGCTGATCCACAGCATGCGCACCGACCCCTGTTCGGCGTAGCGGAAGATCTGCATCGCCGGGGTCGGCGGGGCGTAGTGGGGGATGGCCGACGGGTCGACGTTCCAGACGCGGGCCAGATCGGCGACGTGCTGATCGTTCTGCCAGTTGCGGAAGCCCGGAAGGTCGCCGTCGGCGCCGGTCTCGCGGGTGTTCTGGGCGGTCGGCTGGCCGTTCATCTGCAGGACGCCGCAGCCCGGCCGCCCCAGCATCCCGCGGATCAGGTGCAGGTTGTTGACCTGGACGGCGGCCGCCGTGGCCTGGTGCGACTGGTAGACGCCCTGCAGCACCGTGGACAGGAGCCGCTCGGCGCCGCCCAGCAGCTCCGCGGCCCGGCCGATGGCCGCGGCGGGCACGTCGCAGATGCGCGAGGCCCACGCGGGAGTGCACTCCGCGACCTGCTTGCGGAGTTCCTCGAAGCCCACCGTGTGCGACTCCACGAAGGCGTGGTCGACCCGGTCGCTCCGGATGACCTCGTGCAGGAGCGCGTTGAGCAGGGCGACGTTGGTTCCGAGGCGGGGCGCCAGATGGACGTCGGCGCGCCGGGCCACCACGGTGGGGCGGGGGTCCACGCACAGCAGCCGCGGCGGGGCCTCGCCCTCCAGCCGGTCCAGCACCCGCATCCACAGCACCGGCTGCGTCTCGGCCATGTTGTGGCCGAACAGGGCGAGGGTGTCCGCGTGGTCGACATCCGTGTACGAGCCGGGCTGACCGTCGCAGCCGAACGACTCCTTCAGCGCCTCGGCCGCGGTGGAGGTGCACAGACGGGTGTTGCCGTCGAGGTGGTTGGTGCCGATCCCGGCACGGGCCAGAACGGCCAGGGTGTAGTACTCCTCCAGGAACAGCTGCCCCGTGGTGTAGAACCCGATCGCTCCTGGCCCATGGGCGGAGAGGAGCTCGCGGGAGCGGTCCACCACGCGGCTCATGGCCGTGTCCCAGTCGCACTCGACCAGGCGGCCGCCCTCCCGGACCAGTGGACTGCGCAGCCGGTCGGCGGCGTGGTTGGCCTGCCAGCCGAAGAGGTCCTTCGGCCCCAGCCGGCCCCGGTTCACCCGGTCCACCGCGCGTCCCCGGACGCCGACGATGCGGCCGTCCCGCACCGCGATGTCCATCGCGTCCCCGTCCGAATGCAGCACCGACGCGGACTGCACCCACTGCTCGACATCGGCCGCTGTGACGCCCTCGGCGAGATGCGTGTCCACCCGGACCGGCCATGTCCCGCCGGCGCCGTAGGCGGTGCGTCCACCCCAGGGCCGTGCGATCCGGTCGCTCGCAGATCCCATCCGACACCTCCGTCCTTCCCCTGCGCCTTTCGGCGGCATGCGTCTACCCCTGGATCCTTCGGCGAAGCGGCGCTCGAGACCCCCCGAGGCACCCGCCCGGGATGGCCATCCGCAGCTGCCCCCACAGGCCCCCCGGGCGGATGCCGGCCTGCCCGCCGACGGCACGGACCACGTACGGTCACGAACCTCCGGCGCACAGAGGCTGCCGCCGCCGTCAGGCGACGACAGCCCGCCGGTGCGGTCCGCGGGGCCGGGGCGCAGGCGCCTCAGTCCTTGCCGCGCCCGGTCATGGCGTCCCGCAGCCGGTCGACGAGACCCATGCCGGGGGCGAGCAGCTTGTTGGCCGGGGGCGTATCGGGAGCGGAGGGGTGGGGACGGGTCGGCGCCATCTTCTTGGCCTTCCGCACCTTGTCGCCCAATTCGTTCAGCATGTCGGCAGGGCACGCCTCGCGCAGCCGGGGGAAAAGGTTGTTCTCCTCGTCGGCGACATGGGAACGGATTTCGTTCATGAGCCGCATCATCAGCTCGTCGAACCGCGGATCATCGGCGGCGCAGCCCTCCAGCTCCTTCATCGTGCGCTCGGCCGCGGCGTGGTCCTGGAGTTCCTGGTCGGCCATCTCGTCACCCTGGGGGACGTGTTCCCGGACCGCCGGATAGAGATAGGACTCTTCCGCGACCGAATGCCGCACCAGCTCCATGATGGCCTGATCCGCATAGTTCTTCTTGCGCGGGTCTCCGGAAGGAAGCCCCTGGATCTTGGCGAACAGCTGCTCCACTTCCTGGTGGTCGGCGGTGAGCTCGGCGATGACATCGCCACCGTGTCCCATGTGCCTCTCCTTTTCCGTTCTCCGGTGTGGACTTCCAATGAAGCGCGAGCGGAGGGGAAAAGGTCGCAATTCCCGGCCTGTCAGCGTGTCGCTGTTCCGTGCCGCGTGACCTGCGTCATTTCGGGTTCGCAGGGTGCCGGTTATCGTGCTGGGTCTTCGCCCGCCCCTTCTCCGTACGGACGGTCAGCCGTGCCCGCAGACGACTTTCTCTCCCCCATCGTGGCGGCGACGACGCAGTGGCTCGTCCAGGCCTACCCGCCTGCCCGCGGCGCGCTGCAGCGCGGTCTCGCGGAGGCCCAGGCCCGGCAGGCCGTGACGGTGGCGGCACTGCTGCGCTACCCCACGGAGCTGGACGCCGAACTCGTGGCCCTCTCAGGGCCGGGAGGCGCGTCCCGCCTCGACTGGATCACCGGTGCGGATGCCGCGGGGCCGGAGCACGCCGAAGCGTGGCGCTCCTGGGTCGACGAGGTCGTGACCAGCTGGGCCGCCTGCCTGCTGGGCTCCCCCGCCCTGGCCTCCCTCGCAGCCGAAGCGGTGGTCGCGGCGCGCGGCGACACCGCACCCGTGGCCTTCCGCCGCCTGACCGATCCGACGGAGGAGGACCACCGGT
Source organism: Streptomyces sp. NPDC006197 (assembly GCF_040613865.1). NCBI lineage: Bacteria > Bacillati > Actinomycetota > Actinomycetes > Kitasatosporales > Streptomycetaceae > Streptomyces > Streptomyces sp. NPDC006197. The sequence continues at coordinate 65,831 of NZ_JBEXSZ010000022.1, forward strand.
CGGCGGCCCTCCTGCGCCATCCCGACGTCCTGGCGCCGATAGCCGATCTCCACGGGGCGGAACTCCGGGACCACCTTCAGGCCGCCCTGCCGACGTGACCGCCGGCCTCCGGCGCACGGTGGGACGTGCACGCCGGGCGGGCGACCCCGTCGCCGGTGCCGTGTCGGTGCTGTGTCGGTGCCGGACGCGCCCGGACCACACCCGGAACCGACTCCTTCACCGTCCCCGCCGGAGCCGGCTCCTTCAGGCGCCGTGCCGGCGGGCGTACGCCGACGCGCGGTTTCACCTGCCCGGCCGGGCGGACGAAGGCCACGGGTCCCGGGAGGCGTCGCCCCCCTCGTGGTGGGCGTGCCCGGGGAGCGCACCGTCGCAGGCGGCGGGGTCACAGGAGGCGACCCGGGACCGCAGGGGGACGCCGTTGGTGCGCAGCACCTCGCGGACGTCCAGGATCACCGGGAAGACTTCGTGGTTGCGGTCCTCGCCCTGCTCGTCCCACGCCCTCTGTTCCGCTTCGACGGCCATCCGGTCCTCCGCGAAGACACGCTCGGCGAAACGGCGGATGAACGGCCAGGCCACATGAAGGGCGGCGGGGATCCCGGGCTTCTCGATCATGAGCAGGCCGTAGGTACGGCACGTGCGCTGCTCGGCGTCCTCGGGCACGTACGCCGCCCAGAGCCGGAGGGCCGGGTGGTCGGCGTTCTCCGGAACCAGGTCGAGCGTCTGGTACGGGTACTGCGTGCGGATGGTCATGACATCGCTGGAGGCCGAACCGCCGATGCCCTCGCCGGCCAGCAGGCCGGCGCTGCGGTTCCGCTTCCCTCCGGTGTGCGTGAACAGGTACCGGGCTTCCACCGTCCGCCCGTCGGCCCGGTGGCTCAGGAGCTCCGGGCGCAGCCTGCCCACGACGCCACGGTGGAGGAACTGGTGGTTCATGTCGAGCAGGTTCTCGTGCATGAAGGAGTAGTGGCAGCGTACGGTCCGGGAGAAGGTCATGGTCCGGTACATCGGCGAACCGTGGGCCGGCAGCTCCGGCAACGCGGTCCCCGCCGCCTTCTCCGGGTCCCCGGGGAAGACGAAGACCAGGCCGTACGCCTCGCGAACGGCGTAGCCGCGCACTCCGCGCGGCGGCCGGCCGTCTCCCTTGGAGAGGTAGGGGATCTGGGAGATGCGGCCGTCGCCGCGGTAGGCCCAGGCGTGGTAGCAGCAGCGGAGCGTCTCGCCCTCCACCACGCCCATGCTCAGAGGGACCTGCCGGTGCGCGCACCGGTCCTCCAGGGCATGTACGGCGCCGCTCTCACCGCGGTAGAGCGCGATGCGCTCACCGGCGAACGCGGTCGCGTACGTCCGCCCCCGGCGCACCTTCCTCGACAGCGCGACCGGGTACCAGTAGTCCGGGTTCGCGCCCACGCGCCGTAGGTCGGGAAGGCCCGCGGACTGCGGCACCGTGCGCCGGGAGCGCCGGACACCGTCGCCGCTGGGGACGGACGGTGTGGTGCCGCCGCCAGGCTGCGTCTCGGCCATACGCACTCCCTTTGTTCCGTCGGGTGGGGCATCGGGCACACGGGGTTCCGGCGCGCATGGTCCGGTCGAGCCTGCCCGCGCCGGCCCGCCGAGCGACAGACGAGGTCCCGGCACCTTCCATCCTGGCCTCCCGCCGGCAGTGACGCCTCGAGGGCGGGTCCGCCCGGGTGACCACCGCCGGTCCTCGTCGCGGTCGCCACTCCGCAGGACGGTGGTGCCGTCGAGCGCGACCAGGGCCCCTTCGCGGACGACGGGGCTTCAACCACCTCCCGAGCGGCAGGTCGAGGGTACGGGGGACGGCGACCCCGACCGGTACCCGGCGGAAGATCGGAGGCGTCCTGGGCGTAGAGGCCGAGCGAGCCGCTGTCGAAACGGACCTCGCCGTCGACCGCCTTGCGCAGCGCCCGTTCCAGTTCGCCGACAGCGAGGGTCTGACGGGCCCGCGGGGGCCCCGCCATCTCCGGGTGGGTCCTGGCCGGGGTTTCGCGCGTCGTCCGACGCGGTGTCTTCGTCGACGGGTCTCATCTCTCCTTGTGCGCGTGTGAGCCGACAGGGCGCGCCCCGTACACGCGGAAGCGCTCGGCGTCGGCCCACTTGACGTCCAGGCCCAGACCGGGACGGGCGGGCTCGGGCCGCAGAACGCCGCCGACGGGCGACAGGGTGCCGTCGAACAGCAGCCCTTCGACTCGCGCGTGGTCGTGGAAGTACTCCAGATGCCGCAGCCGGCGTACGGCGCAGAACGCGTGGGCGGAGATCGCCGGGACGCAGTGGGCGGACAGGTCGAGGTGCCGGGCCGCCGCCAGACCGGCGACCTCCAGGACGCCGGTGATGCCGCCGCAGCGGGTCACGTCGGCCTGCAGACAGTCCACGGCGGGGGGCTCCACGAGGTTGACGAAGTCCTGCGTGGTGAAGGCGTACTCGCCTGCGGCGATCTCCAGACGTTCCGGGCCCCGGTCACGCAGCAGACGCAGCCCTTCGAGGTCGGCCGAGCTGACGGGCTCCTCGAACCAGCGCACGTCCCACTCCTCGTGGAATCTGCGTGCCCAGTACAGGGCCTCCTTGCGGGAGAGCGCGCCGTTGGCATCGGCGAAGAGCTCGGCCTCGCCGCCGATCGCCTCGCGCACGGCCGTCAGGCGCCGGGGATCCCGCTCGGGCTCGCGCGAGGTCTTCAGTTTGAGCCGGGGGATGCCCTGGTCCACCCACCCGGCGAGCTGCTCGGTGAGCCGGTCGAGCGGGTAGTTCGTGAAGCCGCCGCTGCCGTACACCGGGACCCGGTCGTGAGAGGCGGGCAGCAGGTGCACCAGCGGCAGGCCGAGCAGCCGGGCCTTGAGGTCCCACAGCGCCACGTCGACCGCCGAGAGTGCCATGGCGCCGACACCGGGCCGGCCGGCGTTGCGGATGTGCGCCCCCATGCGGCGCCACAGGGCCGACGGTGCCAGGACTCCCCGTCCCTCGAGGAACGGCGCGAGTTCCGAGGTGACGAAGGAGGCGACCGACACGTCTCCGTAGGTGTAGCCGAGGCCGGTGCTGCCGCCGGCGTGCACCCGGACCAGGACCATCGTCGTGGACTCCCATTCCAGGGTGCCGTCCTGCTCTTTGCCGCCGGGGCCGTCGGTGGGCACCTCGAAGGCGTGCACGTCGACCGCGTCGACGCGGCATTCGTCCGGTTCCGCTCCGGCCATCGCGTACTCCCTCGCGCGTACCCCTGACGTCGTCACAGGGTGACCCGTCGGAGGCGTCGGCAAACGGGGCGGAACCCTTCCGAGCCTCCGGCGCCAGGCCCCCGCGACGGCGCGTCGCCCCGGGGCCGGGCCAGGGGCGACGCACCGGCGGCACGGCGTCCGGGTGAACGGCGCGGCCCGTGGGTTTCACCACGCCGAAGCGAGTGAGATGGATGTCCACGGGCAGGCGCCGCCGAGCCGCAGGACCGCGTCCCGCCCGGCTGGGACGTGCCTTCGACGACGTCTCCCCGGCACCGACCCGAAGTGAGGCCATGTCTCTCTCCGCCCCCTCCACTCCTCAGCGGTACGACAGGGCCATGGGCGCCACGTTGTGCTCGGAACGCATCGACAGGCTGATGCACGACCTCGCGGCACTCCCCCCGGGGCCGCGGCGCAGCGCCGCTCGGGAGCGGGTCATCGGTCTCCTGGTGCCTCTGGCACGCCGAGTGGCATGCCGCTTCCGCGCCCACAGGGAGGACCACGAGGATCTGGTCCAGGTCGCCTCCCTGGGACTGGTCAAAGCCGTCGACGGGTACGACCCGGCGCTCGGGCACGCCTTCCTCTCCTACGCGCTGCCCACGATCGTCGGCGAGATCAAGCGGCACATGAGGGACCACTCCGCCGCCGTGCGGCTGCCGCGTCCCCTTCAGGAGGCCCGCGCCCGCATCTTCCAGGCCTCGGAGGAGCTGGAGCAGCTTCACGGTGGCCGGTCCCCGAGCCTCGCGGAGATCGCCGAGCACACGGGCCTCGAGACGGACCGCGTCACCGCCACCCTACGAGCCGTCCGTGAGTGCAGCCCCCGGTATCTGGACGCGGCGGCCGGGGACGGCGACCACTGTGCCGTCGTCTCCCTCCTCGGCGGCGAGGACCCGGAACTGGGCCGCGTCGTCGACACCGTGGCGCTGACCACCGCCGTCAAGCGGCTTCCCGAACGGGATCGTCGCGTCCTGTACCTGCGCTTCTACCACGAGCGGACTCAGCAGGAGATCGCCGGTGCCATCGGCGTGTCCCAGATGCAGGTGTCGCGGATCCTGGCGCGCTGTTTCCAGCGACTGCGGGCTGCCCTGACGACCGAACCCGAACCGGCGCCCGTCGACGACCTGGCACCTTCGCGGCCCCTTCCGCACCCCGCTCCCCCGCCGAGCGAGGACCGGGAACCTCCCGTCCCGCCGCCCCTCTCCGGCCGGGGCGGCGACCGGCCGTCGGCGCGAGGCCGACGCCGGCACAGCGACGCCGTCTTCTCGTCCCTGACCGGTGGCGCAGGGCACTGCACGGGGGAACCGAAGGGTCGTCAGTGCGTCCGGGGCGGTTCCTCCGAGGACGGCACTCCCATCAGGGTGGGTCGCCGGGTGACCGCCGACTCCGTGATCGAGTGCCGGGACGCGCTCGCGATACCGACGACCTCCGACCGGCTGGTGATCCGGCTCCGCGTCGTACAGCCCGTTGAGCAGATGCACCGCACCCGGGGGCGGTGACCGCACACCGGATGTCCGGCCGGGGGAATGCCTTCCGTCCGTTCCGGGATCGTGCCGAGGCCGTCGGGAGGAGGGACGTTTAGGGAGGGACGGCAGGGGCTAATCCGCTGGGGTTCGTCACGGATGCCGACTGGTCGGCGCACCGCTTGGAGGGCACTCATGTCGAAGACGTCCCCGGAGCTGAGCAAGGAGGACCCTGCCGCTCACAGCCCTCGTGCGCAGGTGGGCGACAGGATCAGGGATTACCTGACCACGACCGACCACAAGAAGATCGGGAACCTCTATCTGGTCACGGCGTTCGGGTTTTTCCTGGCCGCCGGGCTGATGGCGATGCTGATGCGCGCCGAACTGGCCCGTCCCGGACTGCAGATCGTCACCAGACAGCAGTACAACGAGTTGTTCACCATTCATGGCACGATCATGATGCTGCTCTTCGCGACGCCCACGTTCACCGGCCTCGCGAACGCGATCATGCCGCTGCAGATCGGCGCACCCGATGTGGCGTTCCCGCGGCTCAACGCGCTCACCTACTGGCTCTTCCTCTTCGGCGGCCTCACGGTCCTGTCCGGCTTCTTGATCAGTCAGGGGCCCGCCCCCTTCGGCTGGTTCGCCTATGCCCCGCTGAACAACGCGGTGCACAGCCCCGGCCACGGAGGCGACCTGTGGGCGATGGGTCTGGTGCTCTCGGGCGTGAGCACCACGCTGGGCGCCGTCAACTTCATCGCCACGATCGTCTGTTTGCGCTGCCCCGGCATGACGATGTTCCGGATGCCGATCTTCACGTGGAACGTGCTCTTCACGTCCATCCTCGTCCTGCTGGCCTTTCCCGTCCTCACGGCCGTCCTGCTGGCACTGATGGCCGACCGCCGGCTCGGCGCCCACACCTTCGACTCCGCCAGCGGTGGTGCGCTGCTGTGGCAGCACCTCTTCTGGTTCTTCGGCCATCCGGAGGTGTACATCGTGGCGCTGCCGTTCTTCGGCGTGGTCACGGAGATCCTGCCGGTGTTCAGCCGCAAGCCGATGTTCGGGTACGTCGGCATGGTGGGCGCCACCATCGCGATCACCATGCTGTCGGCGGCGGTGTGGGCCCATCACATGTTCGCGACGGGTGCTGTGCTCCTGCCCTTCTTCTCCTTCATGTCCTTCCTCATCGCCGTACCCACCGGAGTGAAGTTCTTCAACTGGATCGGCACCATGTGGCACGGCAGCCTCTCCTTCGAAACGCCCATGCTCTGGTCGCTCGGCTTTCTGGTCACCTTCCTCCTCGGCGGGCTCAGCGGTGTCCTCGTGGCCTCGCCCCCCATGGACTTCCACCTGACCGACAGCTACTTCGTCGTCGCCCATCTGCACTACGTGCTCTTCGGCACCATCGTCTTCGCGATGTTCGGCGGCTTCTACTTCTGGTGGCCGAAGCTGACGGGTCGTCTCCTCGACGAACGCCTGGGCAGGATCCAGTTCTGGACGCTCTTCGTCGGTTTCCACACGACGTTCCTCGTTCAGCACTGGCTCGGCGAGATCGGGATGCCGCGCCGCTACGCCGACTACCTGGCCGCGGACGGGTTCACCGTACTGAACACGATCTCTTCGATCGGCGCCTTCCTGCTGGGGATCTCCACGCTGCCCTTCCTCTACAACGTCTGGAAGACCGCCCGGTACGCGCCGAAGGTGACCGTGGACGACCCCTGGGGATACGGCCGCTCGCTCGAATGGGCCACGTCGTGTCCGCCGCCCCGGCACAACTTCACCTCACTGCCCCGCGTCCGATCGGACTCTCCCGCGTTCGACCTGCACCATCCGGAGTACGAGGCTGAGCTGCCGAAGGCACAGCGCGGAACCGTCGAGCCGACCCCCCACCCCCTAGGAACACAGAGCGAATGAAGTCCGAGGCATACCTTTTCGCCGGCGTCGCCGTCTTCTTCCTCGTCACCGACGTGGCCTACGCCTGGTTCGCGCGGGAGCCCGCAGGCATCGCGGCGCTCAGCGTCTCCTTCCTCATGGCCGCGGTGATCGCCTTCTTCTCCCTGGTCAACTACCGGCGCAAGGGGATGCGCCCCGAGGACCGTCCGGACGCGGAGATCCAGGAACGCGGAGGACGGGTCGACTTCTTCCCCCCGCACAGCCGGCACCCGGTCGTGACCGCGACCGGCGCCGCGATCGTCGCCTACGGACTCGTCTTCGGCGTCTGGCTGGCCCTGATCGGCCTCGGCGTCCTGCTGCTCGGGGTCTTCGGCATGGTCTTCCAGTACGCCGGGCGGGAGAGCGAGTGACGCCGGGATGACGGAGATCAGCCCTCCGGTTCGCCACTCCCGACGCCGCCCGCCACGGGGTCGGCGGTCCGACCGCCGGCTTGGAGGCGTTGCTCCGCCGTCATCGGCATGTCCACCCGGTCTCCGTAGTACCACCGGCTGAGGGACGCCCGAAGCCTGTGCCGCAGCGGCGCTCGGCGTCCCGGATGCTCCACGGGGCGTGGAACGTCCCTCACCAGCAGGGCGTAGTGCCGTGCCTTGTCGATGGGCTCGTGCGGCTCGCTCATGCCGCCCGCCAGGTCCTGGCGCACCTCGCCGGTCTCCTCCCCTTCTTCCAGCAGCCGGCGGTCGTGCCGCTGCAGGGCCAGGCAGACGCGCTTGGTCACGAGGTAGGACGCGACCGGCAGGACGAACAGGGCGACCTGGAAGATCCAGGTCAGCGCGTTGAGGGGGACGCCGAACCAGAGGGCGATCACATCGTTGCCGCCGGCCATGAGAAGCACCGCGTAGAAGGCGAGGGCGGCCACGCCGAGTCCGGTCCGGGTGGGCCGGTCGCGCGGCCGGTCACACAGATGGTGCTCCACCAGGTCACCCGTGACCCAGCGCTCGAAGAAGGGGTACGTGTACAGCACGGCGAACAGCAGCGCCGGCAGCACGACGGCGGGCAGGAGGACGTTCCACATGAGCGTGTGCCCGGCAACGGTCGTCTCGGCGCCGGGCATCAGCCGCAGGGCTCCTTCCAGGAAGCCGACGTACCAGTCGGGCTGGGCGTCGGTGGAGACCTGGTCGGGCCGATAGGGGCCGAAGAGCCAGACGGGGTTGATCTGCGCGACCGCCCCCATCAGGGCGGTGACTCCGGCCACCATCAGCGACAGCCCGGCCGACTTGGCGATGAACGAGGGGAACATCGGCTGCCCGACCACGTTCCGGTTGGTCCTGCCGGGAGCGGCCCACTGGGTGTGCTTCAGATAGACCACCATGATCAGGTGCACGGTGATCAGCGCGATGAGCGCGCCAGGAACGAAGAGCACGTGTGCGACGTACAGGCGGCGGTTGATCGCGTCTCCCGGAAAGGAGCCGCCCCACGCGAAGAAGCCGAGATAGGTGCCGACGACCGGGATCGACTGGAGGATGGAGTCCGCGGTGCGCAGTCCGGTGCCGGACAGCAGGTCGTCCGGCAGTGAGTAGCCGCAGAAACCCTCCAGCAAGGCCAGCAGGAACAGCGTCACCCCGATGACCCAGTTCAGCTCCCGAGGCCTGCGGAAGGCACCCGTGAAGAAGACCCGCAGCATGTGGACACCGATGGCGGCTACGAAGACGAGCGCTGCCCAGTGGTGCATCTGGCGGATCAGCAGTCCTCCCCGCACCTCGAAACTGAGATGGAGCGTGGAGTCGTAGGCCTTGGACACGAGCAACCCCTGGAGGGGCCGGTAGGGGCCGGTGTAGGGCGACTTGGCGAGACTCGGGTCGAAGTAGAGCGTCAGATAGGTCCCCGTCACCACCAGGACGACGAAGCCGTACAGCGCGATCTCGCCCAGCAGGAACGACCAGTGATCGGGGAAGGCCTTGCGCAGCAGCCGATCGGCCAGCTCCGAGACCGGTGACCGGCGGTCCGCGGCCACGTATGCCTGGAAGCCGGCCTGTCGCACCCTTTCCCCGGCTCTCTCCCCGCGTCGCTTCAGCAGCACGCCGGCACCACACTCCTCACCTCGTCCGCACCGCGTCGTACAGCTCGTGGATACGCGCGGCGGCGCGACAGTACCCGCGCCCGCACGACTCAATCGCGGCCCCGCTGTTCGGGTGCGTGAAGGTGACCGCCGCGGGTACCCGCCTCGCGGCACGCCCCGTCGACCGCCCCTCGCGGCGGCGGGGGCGGGGAAGCGTTTCGTCGAAAGCCTTCAGGGAGCCTCAGTGGGCAACAGCGGCATCGTCGGGGAACTCTCGGCCGACCACCAAGGGATTCAGCAGCTCGTGGACCAGGTGAGGGCCGCCCCACCGGGCAGCGCCGAACGCGCCTCCCTGGTGGAACAGCTCAGCGGACGCCTGGTCGGTCATCTGGTGACGGAACGAGCGCACCTGCTCCCACTCGTGCGGCGCCATGTGGCGGACGGCGACGAATGGGTGAACCGATTCCACGCCGAGGACAGGGAGCTCCAGCAGACGCTCGCGACCCTGCGGGACACCGCACCGCACGGCGAGCGGTACATGGCGCTTCTCCTCTCCGTCGTCACGGCCGTCACACGGCACGTCGTGGAGATGGAACAGCTGCTCTTCCCGCGCCTGCAGGCCACGGCACCCGCCACCGCTCTGCGCGACGCGGCGGCCGAGGCGCGCGAGACGGCGGCCGTCGCGCCCACCCGACCACGCCCCTGCGCACCCGGGTCGCCGGCACTGACGAAGCTGAGCGCGTCCTTCTGGGGCCCCTGGGACCGTTTCCGCGACCGCTTGACCCACCGCGGCCGCCGTTCCTGACCCCGGGCGAAGCCGTACGCGCTCTCCAGCCCCGACAGCGCTTCGCGGAGGGCGTCGTGCTCACCGTGCCCCGGGGCGCGTGGGTGCGGGGCCGGTGCGCTCGTCGCCGTTGCCGAACAGCACCGTTCCTCGACCCGGTTCGCGCATGCCCGGCGGGGCCTGACCCGGCGCGGCCATGGGCCGAACAAGGAGAAGCGGGAGGAGGCGTCGGGCCGGCCGTGCCGTGTGACCCGCTCGCGGACCGCCCGGGACCCCGCCCTCGCCGCCCGGGCCGGGCCGGATCCCGTCCAGCTCGCGAAGGCTGTCCCGCGGCAGGGACGCGTCGAGCGCGCGCCGGCTTCTGCCGGGGCTCGTGGCGGCTCATGGCGATGACCCGCTCCGCACCCCTCTCCTTGGCCGCGATCACGCCGCACAGGCCGGCGGCGCCGTCACCGACGACCACGGCGGTCGAGCCGGGGCGCACCTCGGCGGCGTCGGCGGCCCACCAGCCGGTGCCCATGACGTCCGACAGGGCCGGCAGACCCGGCCAGAGCGCCTCGTCCGGGGTCTCGTCGAGGGCGACGAGGGTGCCCTGGGCGTTGGGGATGCGGATGTACTCGGCCTGGCAGGTACTCATGAACTCGTGGTGCGGACAGTTCGACTGGAAGCCGCCCAGGCAGTTCGCGCAGGTGTTGTCCGAGGTGGCGAACGAGCCGACGACGAACCGGCCGGGCCGCAAGCCGGTGACCTCGGCCACGACCTCCTCGTGGATCACTGCTCCGCGCATGGGGAAGTCCTTCCGGCCCGACGCCAGCAAGGCAGCTTCCACACCGGCCTGGGTCTGCGCATCGGTTCCGGGCACGAACTCCAGGACACGCCACAGTGGCACGGCGCCG